>DUIB01000009.1 GCA_013330595.1 Candidatus Woesearchaeota archaeon
ATAAGCGAGGTTAAACATAGATGAGATTTGCCAAAACAGAACTTTTAGTGTTGAAGAATCTTGGGAAAAGCATAAATGAAATAATAGTGGATGTTGGAAAAAGCAAGTCACAAGTATATAGGGCTGTCAGTTCACTGAAAAAGAAAGATGCAATAGGGGAAGGGAAAACGTTATTGCCTAAACACTCACACATATTATTATTAGTTAATATATTAAAGAAAAATTCTCGATTGGTGAATATCTTAAATGATTCGGCTATCGATTTCCTCGTATGCCTGGATAAGCCTAGAGCTGTTTCTGAAGTCTCGGGGCTTATTGGTGTAAAAAATATCACCTTATACAAAATAATAGAAAAATTGAGAAGATTCAACATATTAAGAAAAGAGAATTCAAAATATTCGATAAACCCTTTGTTTAATGAATTTGTAGAACTTACTGAGAGTATGCATACATATAGCATGAATGTCGATGAAAGAATCCCGCTCGGTTCAAGAATATATCTGAAGAATCAAAAAGAGATATTATTCTCCAATAAATCAATTTTAGATGCGTCAATTACAGCATTTTCTAGATATAATGATTTTGGGATAACAGTGATTACTAAGGATACTTATTATTATATGCCAAAAAAAGTTTTAGGCATAAAAGAAATTTTCATTCATTCATTATATGTTGCAGAGAAAGAAAAAAGCTCAATCATTTTAGTGGCACTATTCTATTTAAGGAATAAACGGAAATTATCCGGAATAAGGCATTTTGTTCTTGATAGCCTAAGAAAAATATTTAATGGAGAAAGAATTCCTGATTATCCTGTACTTGAAGAACTATTGATGAAGGCGAGGGAATATGATATCAACATTCGAGACATTAAAGAAACTTTTCAATGAGATAGATGCTGTTCTTGATAAGAAAATAAAAATATATATTTTGGGTGGAGCAGCGATGATGTATCGTAATCTAAAGGATTCCACTAAAGATATTGATGTAGTTATGGGTTCTGATGCTGACGTATTTGAAAAAGCGCTATTGAAGATTGGTTTTAGAAAGAAAAAGATCGGTCTGGAATATCAGAAGATGAACATTAGTTATATACTTGAGAGGGCGGATTTTAGGATTGATCTGTTTGAACATGCTGTCTGTTCAAAATTATTCTTATCTAAGAATATGATTCGGAGAAGTGAAAATACACTCGAATTACCGAAATTGTCAGTAAACATTTTAGCAAATGAGGATATATTCTTGTTCAAGACCATAACAGAAAGAGAAGGCGATATGGTAGATTGTTCATCATTAGCGAAGGGTGGTATTGATTGGAAATATCTGCTCAAAGAGATAAGGTTTCAATGTGCCCATGGACAGGATATATGGATAACATGGATTGCTGAAAGAATAGATTTATTGGAAGAGAAAGGCGTGGACATTCCTATAATCAATCAACTCCATAAACTAGTTGAAGAATACTACAAGAAAAGATTCTGAGATAACTGTTGTCACTATCAGATGATTAAGAACCGTAAACTTTTTAAATTGGTTGTTCTTTGTTGTGTTTTATGGTTAAATTGTTGGAGAAGATTGTTGATAAAGTTAGTAGGGCTGGAATATATTTGTTTGCTGCGTTGCAATTAGCTTTGCCTATGAAGTCTTTTGCCGAGGATGTTTCTTTGTCTGGCAGGGTTGTTAATTCTCAAGGTGTTGGACAAGCTAATAAGAATGTTGTTTTGTTTTTGAATAATAATGATAAGAAGCTTAGTGGTGTTACTGGTGTTGATGGTGTTTATGTTATCCCTTTTACTCCTTCTGGTATTAGGCACGAATATTTTTTGCCTGAAGGATATTCTGTTTCTAATAATTATCCTAATCCTTTTAATCCTTCTACTAATGTTAATATTACTCTTCCTGAACGTTCTAGGGTTGAGATGAAGGTTTATGATATGTTGGCTCAGGAGCTTGGTGTTATTGTTGATGAGGAATTGTCTGCGGGTGTGCATTATTTTCGTTTGGATTTAGAGCATTTGATTAATGGCAGAGATATTGCTGAGGGTGTGTATTTTGTTAGGACTGTGATTGATGAGCAGTATGTTAAGGTGAATAAATTATTATTTTTAAGAAATAGTCAGCATGCTAGAGCATTCAGTGAAGTTTCTAGTAATGGTTCTTCTAGTAATTCTTTTGGTAAAACATCAATAGAGGATATTGTTGATTCTTTGCAGGTGTCTGGCCGTTCTATTCTTCCAAGATCTAAAACTCTTGGAACTGTTATTTCTGGTAATACTGATTTGGGTGATGTGGTTGTTGATTCTGCTTTTAACGTCGATGGTCGATTGATTTCTACTATTAGGTATGATCAGCCTAATAATCATCTGCCTAATCTTACGGTGATTATTGATGGATATAGTGCATTGACTGATTCTCTTGGCATGTTTTCTGTTCAGGTTCCTGTTGATAGTCATGTTGTTGAGCCATGGTTTAACCCTTGGGATCGTAAGATGGATATTGTTGATCCAAGTATTTGGACTAGAAAAAAACTTATCTACATAAGAGGTGACACAACCGATGTTATTGAAGACGTATTAACACGAGATGAATTCCCGGATAGTGTGATGAATTTCTTGAATAAAATATCAGATAGGCAATATAATGGTTTGTATAATGTTATTATTCGTTTTGTTGATAAGCCGATTTTTTATATTGTTGCTGATACAAGTATTGCTTGGGATAAAGAATTTTATAATATTTGGAGTAATTTTATTAAGGGAGTAATGAATAATGTTACTAAGAGCAGAAAGTATCCTAATGGTTTTTTGGAAAATGTTATTGTTAAGACTGGTCTTAATCCTCCTGCTGATTGGACTCCTGGTTATTATGTTATTGATACTAGCTGGACTTATGGTAATGCTGTTTTGGCAACAAGTATATTTACTGTTCATCCTGATGGTCAGCCTTATATTCCTGTTTATGCTAGGACTATTGTTGGTATGTATCCTACTCCTATGGAATTTTGGTATATGAAAAAAGCTTTGGGTCATGAGATAGGTTCTGGCCTGGTGTATATGCCTACCAGGTCTAATGATTTGATGAGTTGGTATAATCTTGGTAATCCTAATTATCCTGATATTACCAATCCTACTAAGACTGATACTTTGATGCTTCGTTATATTTTTTCTAGAGATATCGGTGTTGATTATCCTGATCTTGATTGGGATAGAAAGCGTTATGAGTTATATTATCCTTAGTGTTACCCTTTTTTAATGGTTAAATTTTTAAATTGTTTTGTTTTTGTGTTTTTTATGGGTAAGTTTAATGCTGTTGTTTATTCGTTGAAGAAGTTTGCTGTTGGCGTTTATGCTACGTTGCAATTAGCTTTGCCTATAAAGTCTTTTGCTGGTGATGTTTCTTTGTCTGGCAGGGTTGTTAATGATCAGGGTGTTGGGCAGGCTAATAAGAATGTTGTTTTGTTTTTGAATAATAATGAGAAGAAACTTAATGGCGTGACTGGTGCTGATGGTGTTTATGTTATTCCTTTTACTCCTTCTGGTGTTAGGCATGAGCATTTTTTGCCTGAAGGATATTCTGTTTCTAATAATTATCCTAATCCTTTTAATCCCGCTACTAATGTTAATGTTACTGTTCCTAAAAGATCTAGTGTGCAGATGAAGGTTTATAGTTTATTAGGTGAGGAGTTGGGTATTGTTATTGATAAGGATTTTGATGCTGGTGTTCATGGTGTGAATGTTGATTTGGAGCATTTTAATGTTGCTCAGGGTGTATATTTTGCTCGTACAGTGATTGATGAGCAGTATGTTAAGGTGAGTAAATTATTATTTTTAAGAAATAGTCAGCATGCTAGAGCATTTAGTAATGATATTGTTTCTAGTGGTGCTTCTGGTTCTTTTGGTAAAACATCAATAGAGGATATAATTGATTCAATGTATGTTAATGGTCGTTCAATCCTACCAACATCTAAGTTTCTCGGCGTGATTATTTCTGGTAATACTGATCTCGGTAGTATTGTTGTTGATTCTGCTTTTAACGTCGATGGTCGATTGATTTCTACTATTAGGTATGATCAGCCTAATAATCATCTGCCTAATCTTACGGTGATTATTGATGGATATAGTGCATTGACTGATTCTCTTGGCATGTTTTCTGTTCAGGTGCCTGTTGATAGCCATGCTGTTGCTCCGTTTTATGGTATGAGTCCTTGGCATCGTAAGATGGACATTGTTGATCCAAGCATCTGGACAAGAAAGAAACATCTATATGTCCGTGGAGACACCACTGATGTAATTGAGGATGTATTGACAAAAGAAGATTTTCCTGATAGTGTGATGAACTTTATGAATTATATATCTAATAGAAATGGAACAGGGGGATATGATGTTCTTAAGAGATTTATTGATAAGCCTTCTTTTTATGTTGTTGCTGATACAAGTATTGCTTGGGATAAGGAGTTTTATGATATTTGGGGTGGTTTTATTAAGGGTAAGTTGAATGATGTTTTGACAGGCAGATTATTCCCTGAAGGTTTCTTAAAAGATGTTATTATAAATTCAGGCACTAATCCTCCTATTCAATGTGATGAAAATAATGCTGTTTATACTATTACTCCTGATGCTGCGTATGGTAATGCTGTTTTGGCGACTAGTCCTTGTGCTCGAGGCCCCCCCCCGATGATTATATCGTGTATTACTAAGGTTGGAATGTATCCCACTCCTATGGATTTTGATTATATGAAGAGAGCTTTGGGTCATGAGTTGGCTTCTGGCTTGGTGTATATGCCTAATAGGTCTAATGCTTTAATGAGTTGGTATAATCTTGGTAATCCGTTGAATCCTGATCCAACTAATCCTACTCAGACTGATTTGCTTATCTTGCGTTATGTGTTTTCAAGACCTACAGGAATGGATTTTCCTGATGTTGATTGGGAGCGTTCTCCTAAGAATCCTATCAGTGTCCCATAGTTTCTTTTATTACTTTGTAATGGTTAAATTTTTAAATTGTTTTGTTTTTGTGTTTTTTTATGGGTAATTTGTTAGATGATTTTGTTTATTCGTTGAAGAAGGTTGCTGTTGTTGCGTATACGGCGTCGCAGTTGGCTTTTCCTGTTTTTGCTGGTGATGTTTCTTTATCTGGCAGGGTTGTTAATTCTCATGGTGTTGGTTTGTCTAATAAGAATGTTGTTTTGTTTTTGAATAATAATGAGAAAAAGTTGAATGGCGTGACTAATGCTGATGGTGTTTATGTTATCCCTTTTACTCCTTCTGACGTTAGGCACGAATATTTTTTGCCTGAAGGATATTCTGTTTCTAATAATTATCCTAATCCTTTTAATCCTGCTACTAATGTTAATATTACTCTTCCTGAACGTTCTAGGGTTGAGATGAAGGTTTATGATATGTTGGCTCAAGAACTTGGCACTGTTGTTGATGGAGAGTATGATGCAGGTGTTCATGGTGTGAATGTTGATTTAGAAGATTTGGTTTCTAGTCCTTCTCAGGGTGTGTATATTTTAAAGACTGTTATTAATGATGCGTATGCTAATGCTAAGAAGATATTGTTTTTAAGAGATTCTCAACATGCTGGTAGTTTTAATTTTGGTGGTGTTTCTTCTAATAATTATTTTTCTAAGGTTTCTTTGCAGGATGTTGTTGATTCTATGCATGTTAATGGTAGGTCTATCCTGCCAACTTCAAAATCTCTTGGTGTGATTATTTCTGGTGATACTGATCTCGGTGATGTGGTTGTTGATTCAGCATTCAATGTTGATGGAAAGGTCATTTCTACTATTAGGTATGATCAGCCTAATAATCATCTGCCTAATCTTACGGTGATTATTGATGGTTATTCTGCTGTTAGTGATTCTCTTGGTAATTTCTCTGTTCAGGTGCCTGTTGATAGTGTTGTTCCTCCTCCTTTTTCTGGATTGTCTCCTTGGCATCGTAAGATGGATATTGTTGATGAGAGCATCTGGACTAGAAAGAAACACATCTATATCGATGGTGATACATCTAATGTCATTGAAGATGTCTTGACAAAAGCAGACTTTCCAGATAGTGTAATGAACTTTTTGAATGAATTATCGTGGAGAGATAAGGGAGGATTGTATGATGTGATTATGCGTTTTGTTGATAAGCCGATTTTTTATATTGTTGCTGATACTACTCAGGATTTTGGTAAGAATTTTTATAATCTTTTATCAACGTTTGTCAGAGGAACATTGAATGACCTTACAAAAAGTAAAAAATATCCTCTCGGGTTTTTAGAGAATGTTGTTATTGAGACCGGTGTTAATCCTCCTGCAGATGATACTCCTAGTTATTATGTTATTAAGACAAGTATGGATTATGGAAATGCTTCTGCACTTACTGGTTCATTTTCTATTCATCCTGATGGTCAGCCTTATACGCCTGTTTATGCTAAAACCACTTTTGGTGTTTACCCTGAGCCTAGGTTGGATATTATTAAGAAGTTATTGGCTCACGAGATTTTGTCTGGTTTGGTGTTTATGCCTACTAGGTCTAATGATTTGTTTAGTGTGTATAATACTGGTCCTTCTGGTAAGATTTTCGATACTGATAGGTTGATGTGGAAGTATATTTTTTCTCGAGATAATGGTGTGGATTATCCTGATCTTGATTGGAGCAGGTCTCCGAAGAATCCGTGGATTGATAATCCATGATTATATAATTCAAGTTTTTTTCTTAATAATAAATATTTTTATTAAGATTTTTGTTATCTTATCATCAATTGTGCATTATCGAGGAGAAATACTTTTGGGATAACATTAGTGTTCTTTATAACGAAAGCTTTATATATTAATTGTATTTCCTATAATACAAAATTAGTACTTTTTGTTCAGTTGGAGATACAAATGGATTACAAAGCGATTATTGTCCAATGGATGGAGTTTAAGATTCCTGAAGTTATGCATAGGGATATAAATATTGTTTTGGATAAGGGTTTTATAATAACAATCACTGGCCCAAGGAGATCCGGAAAAACGTATATGTGCTTTCAATTAATGCATTCACTGTCAAGGAAAAATCTGTTATATCTAAATTTTGAGGACAATAAACTGTTAAATGCTGGCGCAGATGATCTTGATAAATTGCTGGAATCATTTTATGAACTTTCTGATGTCAATAAGGATTCCAGGATATGCCTATTTCTAGATGAGATACAGAATGTTAGGGATTGGGATGCATGGACGCGGAAGATGCATGATTATAATAAAAACATCCAACTGATAATTACTGGATCCAGCTCTAAGATGCTGAGTAGGGAGTTATCCACAAAACTTAGAGGACGCACTCTTGAGCATGAAATATTCCCATTGAGTTTTAAGGAGTTTCTTGAATGGAGAAATATTTCCTATAATATGAAGACATTAAGCTATAGTAGAGATAAGATAGGCGTAAAGAAAGCTTTCAGTGAATATATGAAAAATGGCGGTTATCCAGCACTTATAAGTTTCGATGATAGAAAGACTGTTTTGCAATCATACTATGATACAATGATACTTAAGGATGTTGTTGAGAGGCATAATGTCTCTGATGTAAATAAATTAAGGCTAGTTGCCAATCTTCTTATTGAGTCTGCATCCAGAGAGATATCCTATAATAAGTTGGCCAATAAGCTGAAATCTATTGGCGTAAGCATGAGCAAGAATACAATAATAGAATATATCTCCTACATGGAAGAATGCTATCTTGTTTTCCAGAACCTAAAATATGAATATTCCTTAACCAAACAGCTAGGGGCAATAAAGAAACTGTATGTTATAGATACAGGATTGCTTAATGCAATAAGCTTCAAGTATTCAGAGGATAATGGTAAATTATTGGAGAATATTATTTACATACAATTGAGAAGGCAAAGCAGGGAAATTTATTATCATTCTGGAAAGAATGAATGTGATTTCATAATTAAAGATGGCAACAGGATTATTTCTGCAATTCAGGCATGCTATGAATTGAATGATGATAATAGGGATAGAGAGGTCAAGGGATTGCTTGAAGCTATGAGTGAGCATAAATTGAGAGAGGGATTGATAATTACACTGGATCAAGATGATGAGTTTATTATTGATAAGAAAAAGATTAGGGTGGTTCCTGCTTGGAAGTGGCTGTTAGGCTGATTTTTGTTATTGTAAACTTTGTCATTTAATCATTCCTTGTAATAGTTTTTCATTAATAATCCTGCATTGATTTTTCCATAAATAATGAATAACAACTATCGTAGATGCAAAAAAACAACAACCTTTAAAAAACTGATTTCTTACCTAAGTCCTGTATGAAGAACACATTCAAGAATCTATTAACAATATTCTTCCTATTGATAGGAATAGCGGCAATGTATGTGATCTTGAAAAATCATAGCCTTAAAGATATCTTCCAGATGTACAGTAATTTCAATGCATACATTCTGATATTATATATCATTGCTGTCGTTTCGATAATGGTTGTATTGACATGGCGTTGGGATCTGATATTAAGATCAAGGAACATTAAGGTTCCATTCAAGAAATTATTAATATATAGGATAATCGGGACTAGCATCAATTTCCTTACTCCGGGGCCTAGAGTCGGTGGTGAGCCGACACAGGCATCATTGCTTACAAAACATAAAGTTGACTTTACAGAAGGATTAAGCACAATAATGATTGATAAGATCATTGACACAACAACCTCTGGATTATTATTCATTATTGGAGTTGTCCTTGTTGGTTTGAAATACACTTTTCCGAGAAACACAGAGCTCGCATTGACTTTAGGAGGAGTGGTTTTTCTGGCAATTGTGACTTTGTTTTATTATAGGATGCTTACAAGCCAGCATTTCTTCCTGAAAATATTTCATTTTTTCAGATTAGACAAAATAAAGAATAAGTTCTGGAAAAAGCTAGAAAAAAGTATTGAAAAAATAGAATTGACAATGATTGATTTCTATAAGATGAACAAAAAGGCATTTGTCGTCTCATTACTAATCAGCATATTCACCTGGGTATTGATGTTTTTCGAATATAAATTTGCAACAATGCTTTTAGGATTGGATATTGGAGCTGTTGAGATATTCTTTATTGTTACATTCATCGGATTGGCAATATTATTCCCTATTCCCATGGCTGTTGGTGTGCTAGAGGCAGGACAAGTGTCTGCATTTGCATTGATAAGATTAAATGCATCAGCAGGAGTTGCATTAGCATTCTTAGTAAGGATGAAAGATATCATCTGGGCTTTAATAGGCCTTGTTTTGCTTGCAACTTACGGATTCCATGTAGGAAAGGTTGTAAGGAAAAAATATGGGGATAAGAATCTTGACATAGGAGAAAATGGCTAGGATAATATATTCCATATGCGGAGAAGGCTTAGGGCATGCATTCAGGAGTGCAGAGATAATATCTGAACTGAGAAAAAAGCATGATGTTCTCATTATTGCAGCAAGCTCGAGGATAGCTGATTATCTGAAAAAAAGATTCAATAAAATTGAAACCTTTGAAGGATTAAGGCTTTCATATAAAGACAATAGCATTGATGATTACACAACATTAAGAAATTATATGAAATGGCTTCTTGAAAGCCCTAAAACAATAAGAAAATTATTCAAGATATTCAGAAAGTACAAGCCAGACTTATTGATAACAGACTTTGAGGGTGCAACAGCAGCAATAGCAAACATATCGAATATTCCTGTTGTATGCATATGCAATATCCATGCAATGACCAAGCTAAGATATAAATTACCTAAAAAATACAGATTGACAGGGGCAAAGATAAAGATTGTTGTAAACACAATATTCCCGAAAGCAGATTATCATTTGATAATAAGTTTTTTCAAAGAAAAGCCAAAAAATCATAATATATCATTATACGCTCCTGTAATAAGGAAAGAATTCCACGGTGTCAAGACAAAAAAAGCAAATTACATAGTGGTATATCAGACATCAGACACTCACTCAAGGCTTATACATTATTTGAAAAAAATAAATTATAATTTCATTGTTTATGGATTCAACAAGGAGAGTAAAGAAAATAATATTATATTCAGGAAATTCAGCTATGATCAGATGATAAAAGACCTTGCAGAATGCAATGCATGTATTGCCAATGGCGGTTTTACTTTCATTACAGAAGCAATATATCTCCATAAACCTGTATTGTGTGTCCCGATAAAAGGACAGTTTGAGCAGATACTGAATTCAATATATGTTAAGAAGCTAGGTTATGGAGAGATGTACGATCATATTGACAAAAAAAAGATAGAAAATTTTATCTCAAACTTAAAAAAATATGAGAAAAAGCTTCAACATGTCAAGAAAGAAAACAATTCAAAGTTGATGCATAAGGTCGAGGAAATAATAAAAAATGTCTCTAATAAAGGAAGGACTTAGGATATTTTCAAGAAGCATTAAGATAAGCTTTTCTGGATTTGCTAAATATTCTGGTAATGATGAACAGATATGCAATAATATAGTCAGTAAATGCTATAATAAGGAAAAACAATTCTTTCAAGCAAGCCTGGGCAATTATCCTGAATTTTATTCAAGAGATTTCGGAATGTGCACTGCATCATTGATTAAACTAGGATATAGAGATAAAATCATAAAAACATTGGAGTATGCATTAAGTCATTATTCAAGGAATCAAATAACTGTATTGATAACTCCTGAAGACAAACCAATAAATTTTCCTAGCATCTACAGTCCGGACAGTGTTGCATATCTATTCAGGAGCTTAAGAATTGCAAAAGCAGAAAATCTTGTGATTAAATATAAGAATTTTCTTAATTCCGAGATAAAAAGATTTGAGGAGATAATAGAAAACGGAATCATAAAGTATGAGCATTATTCTGGAATGAGAGATCATGCAATAGTGAAATCATCTTGCTATGACATGATAATGGCATGCATGCTATGCGATGAAATTGAAAAGATAAACAAACTCGTGAATAAGAAAGTTCTTGATAACAGATTAAAGAAGTATGATCTTAAGAAGAATCTTATCAAGCATTACTGGAATGGAAGATATTTCAAGAATTCAATCAATGATGATTCGTTTGTTGCTCATAATAATGTGTTTCCGTATTGGCTTGATGTTATTAATGATAAGAAAATGCTTTCATCGTCGATGAATGAGATTCAGAGGAATGATCTTGACAAGCCTTTTCCTGCAAAGTATGTTGCAGAGAGGACAAGCAAGGGATTTGTATGGCAGAATATTTTCGTAAGGAATTGGGAGACAGACAAGATTTGGACATTTTTAGGAATCCCATATATTGATGTATTATTGAAAATTAATAAGAAAACAGCCAAGATGCATATCGAACAATACAAGAAACTCATCGAGAAGAACGGATTTGTAGAAGTCTATGATAAGAATGGCCTTCCGTATAAGACATTGTTTTTTGCTGCAGATACAGATATGTTGTGGGCTTGTATGTATTTGGAAATAAAAAAGAAAAAATAAAAATTATTTCTTGCCTACCTTCTCTTCTTTCATAATCATCTTAGCAATCAAGAACACAACAAATGCAATGATTATGAAGTTCAATAATTCTCCTGCAAATGCGCCGATCTTCATCACAATTGGGCCGAGATGTATTGCAGATTCTTTCCATGCACCACCCGGGATGAATGGCGTGATTATTGGCATTACGATATTATCAACTAGAGATTTCACCAATGCAGTGATCGCAACACCCATGATGAAAGCAACAGCCAATGTCAATACCTTGTATCCCTTTAAAAATTCCTTAAATTCTTTAATTAATTTTGCCATCTTTGCCACCTTATTCTGTCCACTTTACGTTTTTGTAATTATATTTGGTTGCTATTAGAATAAGATCTACTAACCACCATATTCCCAAACCACCAAAGGTTATTAACTTGAGAATTCCTGTACCCACTTTTCCCATCATGAATCTATCAACACCAATCCATCCAAAGATTATAGACATTACCAAACATAAGACCCAATTAACTTCTCTACCTGAACCTACTGTCTTCTTAGATTTCTTCTTTGCCATAATATCAACCCCCACTATACATATGTATACTCAAACGGCTTTTTAAAGGTAGTGGAAAAAAAGAAAAAATAATATATAAAAAATATTATAAAAATTTTTATTAAAAATTTCGACAGAAATTTTCAGGGTTTAATACAAAGAAATGTAGTACATTTCTTGTACACAAAATTTATCAAAATTTTGTTGTACCCCGACCTTTAGGTCGAAATTTTTAGTTCAAAAAATCCTTCGGATTTTTATGTAGCTCCGAACAGCGAATTTTTGTTATTTCCAGTCTTTGATCACAGCCTGCGCCGCCGCCAACCTAGCTATAGGAACCCTGTATGGTGAGCATGAAACATAGTTTGTATGTCTTAATTAGTCTTGTTGGTACTACCAACCGAAAGATTTAAATAATCCTTTTATGTTTCTATTACCAACATGGTTGAAAATGACTTAATCAGGAATGCTAGAATCATAATGAGTTCTGCTGATATGGTGTATTATAAGAAAGATTATACCTCGGCAACAATACTCTACTTCAAGGCAGCATTCCTTATACTTGATTATATATTATTGCAGAGCAAAGGCCAAACACCAAAGGATCATACAGAAAGGTTCAGGATGCTTGAATTATCAGATAAAAATCTATATGTGTTTTTAGATAAGAATTTCAAGATATATAGGCAAACTTACACAACCACGACAGATAAATTCACATGCGATAAAGTGAGGGAAAATGTCAGGAAGATTATTAAAGAATACAAAATTCAAATCTGAAATAAAGAAGTTCTTCATTAAGCATAAACAGTCCATATTAGATATAATAATATTTGGCTCAAGCGTGAGAGAGAAAGATAATCCTGAAGATATAGATATACTAATAATATTCATTGACAGGAAAGATTATGATATAAGCTATGAACTGAGAAAGATATTGGAGAAACAGGGATTCAGTATAGAGATTACTGACAAGACATATCAAGAGATATTCAAGCAGGATTTCAAGGCAAGAGAAGCATTATTATCAGAAGGATATAGCATAATTAATGAAACATTCTTATCATCAGGACTCGGATATAATACTTTTGTATTATTCAAATATGACCTTGGAGATATGAATAAGTCCCAAAGAATGAGATTCTATTACAGCCTATACGGAAGGACAAAGGAAGATGAAGGAATATTGGAGAAGTACAATGCAAAGAAATTCTCTGAATCAATAATCCTATGTCCTATTAATAATAGTGAATCACTAAAGAATTTCTTCGAAGAATGGAAGATGAAATACGTATCATTCCCAATAATCATCCCTGAAAGGATAAAGAATGTGATGTAAAAGCTAATGCTACTTTGCTTTTCGTTATATTATATGAAATTATAATAATTAATCCCATATTCCTGCGATATTATTACTGATTCATATCCTCTTATGATATCGAATTTATTCTTCAAGTCTCTCATTATAGTGTGGAATTGAGTGAAGTTATCTACTATGAACTCAAACTCTATATCCCAACTCCCGACGCATTTAATTATAGTATATATCTCTGGCAGTTGCTCTACATATTTTAGACTATACATGCCAGAAGTGTATTATAAATAAAGACACTTTAAGTCAAAAGTGTATAGAAATTAGAGACACCTTTAATATAGATAAGTTTATCTAAGATCATTCCTTTGATCACAGCCTGAACAGCAGCCAACTGCAAGTCTTCATTTCTCCAGTAGCCATTTCCAGACAGGCAGAACTTTTATCCTTGTTTTTCCTTGAATTATTTCTTTTTCAGTGTCGTAAGTTAGGATAATGGTTTTTTTTAATTTCCATCTCTTCTTTGCTTCTCTGATTCCATTTGTCTCTCTATTAATATTTTCAGAATTCAATTCTAAACAGACTTGAATGGCTAATTTGTCCTTATTTATTACGAAATCGCACTCATTCTTATCTTGTGAATACATAACATCCTTTCCCTGTCTTTTTAGCTCTAAAAAAACAACATTTTCAAGCAGTTGCGCTTTTATTTGTTGTACGTCAAAAGTCATCAATGTGACAATCCCTGTATCCACAGAATAAGCTTTTTTTTCTGAAATTGATTGCTTTAGAACTGACTTATCTAATTTTTGAACAAAGAAGAGAATATAACAATCCTCGAGATAATTCATATATTCATATAATGAGTCTTTGCTTATCTTAATGCCTTGTGACTTAAGTTCAGTATATTGCTTATTCACTGAGAATTTCTTCCCTATGTTATTCAATAATTTTTTTATAATTAGCCTGATAGCGACAGTATTTGTTATTTTATATCTAGAGATTATATCCCTGTATATCATGACTTCTATATATGATTGCAATGTTTTCCTTCTAACTTCATCCCTCATATCAATAGTCTCTGGAAATCCTCCGTTAACAAGATAGTTCCCAAATTCTTTTCTAAGCAAAGCTTTTTTCTTTAATGAATATAGATCAATAGTGTCAACATTCTTGAATTTTAGGTACTCCTTAAATGAGAATGGGTACACCTCGTAATTGATGGCTCTTCCTCTGATGCTTGTGGCAATCTCTTTGCTTAATAATTTGGATGAAGAGCCAGTGATGAATATGTTTCGCGTAATAGTGTCGTAGGATCTTCTTATGAATTGTTCCCAATTCTCAACATTCTGTATCTCGTCAAAGAATAGATACTGCAATTTTCCCTCTGGATAAAGTTCATAGTATGCATCATATATCTCCTGGAGATTTTCCTTCTTTAAATCAAGTCTCTCATCCTCGAAATTTATGTAGATGATATTTTCTTTAGGGATCTTCTCTCTTAGTGTCTTTATCAGTTGATACATAAGATAGGTCTTTCCTGATCTTCTTACACCACTTATTGTTATTATTTTTCTGCTATCTAATGGAACATCTATTGCTCTGAAAGTTATTTCAGGAAGCGCATTGCTGTGGAATTCCTTGATTATTACCTTTATTGCATCCTTCATACTGTAAGAATATCGCCTTTATTTATAAAGGTTTCCTTCTAAGAAGGAAAGAAATACTATAAAATCTCCTTGTCAGAAGGAAAGCTATTTCAACACAGCCTGCGCAGCTGCAAGTCGCGCTATAGGAACTCTATATGGCGAGCAACTAACATAGTCCAATCCTGCTCTATGACAGAACTCTACTGATTTCGGCTCTCCGCCGTGTTCTCCGCAGATTCCAAGTTTAATATCCTTGCGGATTTTTCTTCCTTTCTCGCATGCCATCCTGACAAGCAGACCAACTCCTGTCTGATCAAGGACAGCAAATGGATCCTTTTCATAGATGTTTTTCTTCAAGTAATCTGGCAAGAACTTTCCGATGTCATCTCGAGAAAATCCTAAAGTCATCTGCGTGAGATCATTTGTTCCGAAAGAAAAGAATTCTGCTTCAACAGCAATCTCATCGGCAGTAAGAGCAGCTCTGGGAACTTCTATCATCGTTCCAATCAAATAATCGACCTTGACATTATATTTCTTCATTACTTGATCAGCAATTCTTTTTATGACTTCTTTCTGATTAATTAATTCTTCAACTTTGCCAACTAAAGGAACCATAATCTCTGGCTTGACATCAACTTTCTGTTTTGTCAATTCACATGCTGCTTCCATTATTGCCTGGACTTGCATCTCTGTGATTTCTGGATATGTTATTCCAAGCCTGCAGCCTCTATGGCCAAGCATAGGGTTCACTTCATGCAGATTCTTAGAGATCTGCATAATCCATTCAGGAGTCACTTTCAGTTCCTTAGCCAATTCCTTTATTTCCTTCTGACCTTTTGGAAGAAATTCATGCAATGGAGGATCAAGAAGCCTTATTGTTACAGGCAACCCATTCATCTCCTTGAATAATCCTAAGAAATCTGATTTCTGGAAAGGAAGAAGTTCAGCTAATGCTTTTCTCCTCTCAATCTCATTATTAGCTAAAATCATTTTCCTCATAGCCTTTATCCTATCACCATCAAAGAACATATGCTCTGTCCTGCATAATCCAATGCCTTCTGCACCAAATGCTCTAGCAACCTTTGCATCTCTTGGAATATCTGCATTTGCCCTGATTTTTAATTTCCTGAATTCATCAGCCCATTCCATTAATATAGAGAAATCGCCAGAAAGATTAGGCTCAACTAAGCCTAATGAGCCTTTAAATACCTGTCCTAGTGAGCCATCAAGTGTTATGTAATCCATTTCTTTCAAAACAAGATTCTTTTTCTTTATTGTCAATGTTTTTGCCTTTTCATCAACAACAATATCTTGGCATCCTGAAACACAGCATTTTCCCATTCCACGAGCAACAACTGCCGCATGACTTGTCATTCCACCTCGTGCAGTTAGAATACCTTGAGAAACACTCATTCCAATAAGATCTTCAGGGCTTGTCTCTGTTCTTACAAGGACTACTTTTTCATTTTTAGCAACCTCTTCAGCCCTTTCAGCAGTAAACACAATTCTTCCAACAGCTGCTCCTGGAGATGCAGGCAATCCTGTTGCTATGACTCCTGTTTTTGCTTTAGGATCAATCTGTTTATGCAATAATTGGTCTAATGATTCAGGAGCAACTCTTAATAATGCTGTTTTTTTATCTATAAGTTTTTCATTAACCATATCAACAGCAATCTTTACAGCACCATGTGCTGTCCTTTTTCCATTTCTTGTCTGAAGAACATGTAATTTTCCTTCTTGGATTGTGAATTCCATGTCTTGCATGTCCTTGAAATGTTTTTCTATCTTGTTTTTTATTGCAACAAGTTGTTTATAGACTTTAGGATTCTGTTTTTCAAGCCCTTCAATATGCTTAGGAGTTCTTATGCCTGCAACAACATCTTCACCTTGAGAATTCATCAAATATTCACCATAGAACTTATTCTCTCCAGTAGATGGATTTCTAGAAAAACACACTCCTGTTCCTGAACTCTCACCCATATTACCAAAAACCATTGCTTGAATATTAACAGCAGTGCCCTTTAATCCTTTAATGTCATTTAATCTCCTGTAAGCAATTGCTCTAGGATTATTCCACGATCCAAAAACTGCTTCAATAGACATGTCTAATTGAATTCTAGGATCTTCTGGAAAAGATTTTTTAGTGACTTTAAGTATTAATGTCTTATAGTTCTTTACTAATTCTTTAAGATCATCTGCAGTGAGTTCTGTATCATAATGAACTTTTCTCTTGTCTTTAATCTTCTGTATCTCCTGCTCAAAATCGTGATGCTCAACACCCATGACAACATTGCCGAACATCTGGATAAATCTTCTGTATGTATCATAAGCAAATCTCTTGTTTTGAGTCTTATTGATCAATGTCTGAACTACTTGATCATTTATTCCCAGATTAAGAATAGTATCCATCATTCCAGGCATGCTATTAGCAGCTCCAGATCTGACTGAGACAAGTAAAGGATTTGTTTTATCATTGAACTTTGCATTAATCTTAGATTCTAGTTTCTTGATATTAGCATCAACCTGTTCTTTCAATCCCTTAGGAAACTTCTTTCCTTGAACATAATATTGATCGCATGTTTCAGTTGTTATAGTAAATCCTGAAGGAACTGGAACATTTAATGAAGTCATTTCAGCTAAATTAGCACCTTTACCGCCTAACAACTCTCGCATCTCTTTCTTACCTTCATCAAAGAAGTAAACCATCTTATTTTTCTTTACATTGTTTTTCATCATACCCTTCACCCTATGGAACATTCCTCTTAATATGTCAAAAATTGTCTTTGATTAAACTTTCGTGTTTTAACTCAAAACACATCAAAGCAATTTTTGATCATGCTCAAGAACTGCACAATGTGAGCTTTAGCCCACAGTTCTTGACAATCAAGAGCATAAGGAGTTATTTATATAATTTACGGAAGAAAAGAATTTGTTATCCAATCCTTTTTATCTTATTCTTTGCTTCTTGCTTCTTGTATTTGAAGTGTAGAAGAGCAAATACTGAGATTCCTACAAAGAATGCTGTGACTGCAGATATTATTGCCTGATTAATAAATGGTGTGTAGTTTATTTTCTGTGTTATTATAGCTAATGACAATCCTACAATGTATGTTGCTAATATTATTATAGTAGTATTAAAATATTGGAGATATGAATTAAATTCTAAATCAAGGAGGTTCTTTTTTACAACAGGATTCATGTCAATCACCGAAAGCAAAAGCTAAGAGAACAAGGCCTAATACTAAAAGCAAGATACTTGCTGTTGCAAGCCAATAAATCTCTTTAGAGAATGAAGGATAAACAAGCACTGCTCCTACCACTGCACTTACGACTCCTGCAAGGGCGAGTAAGTTCTTCTTAGTCTTCTTCATAATATAGTAAATGATATGACCTTTATATATTTTTCCTCGAAATTTCCGGAAAATATTCGAAAAATCATACAGTCGTAGCCAATATAACGCTTCCAATCAATGCTAATGCTGCTCCTAGGTATTGATGTTTTTTTATGATCTCTTTGTTGAACCATAATCCTAGAAATAATGCAATTGCTGGATAGCTCTCTGTAATAGCAGTTATTATTGATATCTCATGATTATGGACTGCATATGAATAACAGATCCATGCAGTTGTATCAAATATTCCCATGAATAATATTAGGATCTTGAATTTCTTTGCATTGTCAATAAATGTACTGAAACCTTCTCTTTTCCAGATTATTATAAGGCAAAAAACTGTAAACATCATCCAAGGAAACCATACAGCTAATATTGGTGAAATGTTTTTTGAGGATGTTCCTGTATAGAAATTCACTGCACCATATAATACTGCAGCAATTATTGCCAATATGACTCCTCTTTCTATTTTAGTTCTCCAATGAGTGAATGATTTTGTTGCAACTAAGATTATTCCAATCAGTATCACAATAACTAGAATCATTTGCGTTAAACTTAAAATCTCTTTTAAGAAGACAAAGCTAAGAAGTATTGTTATTGGCAATTCTATCTCTAATACGACATCGATTATTCCTAATTTGCCTTTTTTCAAAGCCTCAAAATTCAGGATTGCAGAAACAAAAACAATCAGTCCTAAGAACACTAATAATATTATATTCTCTTTAATAAGCAATAAGTGCATATCATTCCATGCAAAAGGCAGTAATCCAACAGATCCAATAATGCCGATCCATGCTAATGCCTGTATGTCACCTACTTTTCTTGTTGTTCTTTGAATAAGAAAATCTCCTATGCCCCATAACAACATTGCCCCAAAAGCAAATAAGATGCCGATGGTGAGGTTCATAATGGATTACTGTGCAAGCAATTTAAATAATTTGTCTTAATTTCGTAAATCTTCCGATTTTTCTTGAGAAACGCATATAAAGATTCAATCATTACCTAAATCACAAAATATATAAAGCACTTACGTTTATTACGTGTATAAACGTAATACACGAGGTGCATAAAATGGTTAGCTTAACATTATCTATACCAGAAGAACTGAAGGCAAGAATGGATCAACACAGCGAGATTAATTGGAGCGAAGTCGCGAGGAAAGCAATAATGCAAAGATTAGAGGATTTTGAGTTTATGAAGAGAATTAGAGAGAAGAGCACTATGACAGAGAAAGATGCTATTGAATTAGGCAGAATGATAAAAAGATCTACAGCCAAAAGATATAATGATTTTAAGTGAAATTATGGAAATGGTTATTGATGCGAATATTGTGTTTGCTGCAATAATTAAAAGGACGAAAACCTTAGAACTAATGTTTGAGGAAAATATTAGGTTATATGCTCCGGAAACAATATTAATAGAGCTTGAGAAGTATCAGGATTATCTGTGCAGAAAAGGCAACATGACTACTGAAGAACTTAAATCAATGATATTTAGGCTCAAGAATGTGATAACAATAATTTATCTAGGAGAGCTAGTATCACAGATTCCTGAAGCAAGGAACATCTGTCCTGATCCAGGAGACATTCCCTATTTTGCTCTTGCCTTAAAGATGAATATCCCAATATGGTCCAATGATAAAGAATTGAAGAAACAGAAGAGAGTAAAGATCTTTACGACAGATGAGTTGATGTGATTATTTCTTCCACATGTATTCAAAATAATTCTTATATGTTTGTGCAATGCTCTTGTTTTTTATGAATATGATTAATGGAGTGTCTGTAAGTGTGTGTATTGCAACTTTATCATCAAATATAGTTGTTGTAGATTCCGCATCGACTTTATCGACAAATTTTATCTTAACATTTTTAAGTTTAGTCATAGGATGTTTTTTTAACTTTGAGTCCACAATCATTCTTCCCTTAATTTTCAACATCTGAGATTCTTTGATTATATGTCCTAACTCATATTTCAATACATCGTAGCTTTTTCCTGTAGCGCCAAAAACCATTATCTCTCTCGATTTTAACATATTCTCATATAATACTTTCAATCCTTTTTTTCCTTCATAAATCTCTGCTTCTTGTATATTCTCTTGAAGTTTTTGTATTGACTTTAGCTCAGGAATAATATTACTTATTAAATGCTCTTTTTCTTTGAATGAAATTAATATTGAATCAGGATTTGTTGCTGCGAAATATTTTTTGTTTTCTTTGACTATATATCCTGCATAACCTTTTGCAATAAGATTATTAAGAAGTTGATAACACAAAGTCCTATCCATAGAGAGTTTTTTTGCTAAATCATTTGCCGAGATTGATCCTCTCTTCAATAATTCAAGATAGATCTTGGCTTCATTTCCTGTAAACCCTGCAATCTTAAGCTTTTCTATTAGATCCATAATATAGTTTGTGTGTGTATATTAATAAATGTTGTTATTAAAACTAACAACTAAAATATAAATAAGTCAAGATAACCACTCTTTAGTTATGAAACCTACCAATGTTATCAAATGGAAAATAGTGCATACTCTAAAACCGAGATGGTTTGAATATGGAGTTTATATTCATTCTTTACCTTTCAACGCAATGTCAGCATACGCGGGATATGTATTTACACATGACCTATATACGACGATTGTCGCTGCTTTTGCTCCACAAATCACCGAATATTGTTTCTTTAGAATGATTGAATCAGGAATCATCGGTCCAAAAGTAAATGATGAGAATGTCCTAAAAAAAGAATTTAATAAAACACCTAAAGCTTTACTTCTAAAATCTAGATTTAAAGATAAATTGTATGATTCATTATACAAAGCAATCACATTCATAGAAAATCAACAACAAAAAGATGGTTCATGGAGAGATTTCTATTCGAAATATCATGGTCAAAGTGTTGATTGGGTAACTGCTTATGTCTCAAATCGATTAATTGAAACAGGAGTAGCACCTAGACATTTAAAAAAAACCGCGAAGTTTCTTGTTAACAGACAAAAAAATGGCGGATGGGGATATAATGAAATTGCACAACAAGATGCAGATTCAACAGCAAATGTCCTGGAATTTTTAAGTAATTATAAAAACGCATACAAAAATGAAATTAATGATGGATTACAATTTCTATTGTCACATCAGACAGAAAATGGCGGATTTAAGACATATATTGAAAATAATCTTAGAAAATCTGAGCGCTTCTCAGGGGAAATTTCTTTAGACGGATGGTGTAGCGAATGTATAGATGTTACTATAAATGCTATAAACACCTTAGATAAATTCGAAGAATATGATCTCTCTAAGGTAAAAGCAGAGAAATATTTAGAAGATAAAGTTAAGGAAAATGATATTCACAGCTATTGGTGGGAATCAGATATTCCTATGAAAATAGGCGCCATAAAATCTGACACGGGAAAAATAATAGAACTTTACGAGATGCAAGATAATAATATGAGTCATTATATTCGAGCAATGTTTCTTAGTGCTTTAGATGATTCAAACATTAAACTTAGAAAGAATCTTGCTGAAAAATTAATATATTCACAGAGGCAAGATGGAAGTTGGGAGAGTGGAGCAATTCTTAGATTCCCACATCCATCAAATGAAGAACCATGGAATAATGATCTTATGTGGAGAGATCCTGGTAAAGATCAGAATAGGATATACACGACTGCAACCATTATGGCGACTTTATCCTTGTATGGGAGATATCTTTAATTATTATTCTCCCTTATACTTCTTCACTAATTCCATGATCCTTGATCCAGGGAATTTGCCTCTGTACTTCTTCATGGTTTCGCCCATTAAGGCTGCAGAATTCAGATTAGGATGTTTGGATATCAGGTTGACAATGAATGATATCAATTCTTCTTCATTTGTTTTGTATATAGAGAAATCAATTGTATTGCCTTTTGCATATTCGACCATGATCTCTATTATTGCTTCTTTTGCTAGGTCTCCTGAATTTAATTTTGCTAATATATTATCAGCCAGCTCTCTGAATCTTTCCAATTCAACATCAATCTCAAGATTGAATCTTGTCTTTACTTCTTTTGGTGTTGAAACCAAAATCTCAGCAATCGTTACTGGTTTTACTTGAGGATATTTCTTTACAAATATTTCAAAATCATTCTCAAAAACTAATTCCTTTGCAACCTGTGCAGGCAATGAGTATTTTTTTTCAAATCTCACCACTTTATCCTTAATCAATTCTGGCATCTCAATTTCACTTAGATCAGGGATTATTGTCTTTACATCTGTCTCGGGATACATTCTTGAGCTTCCAGGCATTGGCCTTAAGAATGATGATGTTCCATCTTCTCGAGCATTGCGCACTTCTTTTGACAATCCTTTATCATAGAATGATTTGATTGTTTCATCAATCTTATTAAATGCAAATTTGCATTTTTCTTCTGTCCCGATAATCATTATCAACGAATCTGAATCATCAAGATTCAATGCGTCATAAATTTTCTTTACTTCATCAGCAATCTTATATTTATTCAGATCCTCATCTGTATGTATCAATCCGTTTAATCCAAATGCTTTTATCCTGTCGCTCAATTCTGAGCCAAATCTTCTGGAAGGATTGACTTCAAATCCGAAAAACCCTTTGAAATCCTTATAGAATTTTCCATAAACTCTTGAATCAACATTCTTTTTTATCATAGAACTCTTAGTATCAGAAAAATATTCAGTTAAATCTATAATTTCATTTGATAAATCAAGTTTTTTTATTCTTGCTCTTATCTCATCACGTAATTTCAACATAGTTAATTGTCTTAACACTTCAAGCTCAACAACAGTATCAATCATCCTTAAATCCTGAACACCTTTAATTTCTGTTCTTGCACCTTCTGCAATTGATACATTAACATCTTGCCTGATTGTTCCGAGTCCTCTCTTGACTTTTCCAGTAGAACGAAGCATCATTCCAATAAATCCTGCAATATCCTTAACTTGTTTAGCTGTTCTCATATCAGGACCCGTCGCAATCTCAATCAATGGAATTCCTAATCTATCAAGACGATAAATATCATGATCCTGGTCTCTTGAAATAATCCTTGCTGCATCCTCTTCCAAACATAATGTATCAATCTTTATCCTGTTTAATTTTTCATCACTTTCAACTTCAATAAAACCATTTCTTGCAATCAATGCAGTCCTCTGAAATCCAGATGTATTAGAACCATCAACAACAGTCTTTCTCATGACATGCACTTGATTAACTGTCTCTGCATTCATCATCTTTGATAATTGAAGAACAATCTTCAATGCTTCAGGATTGATATTGAATGGGGGGCATTCATCAAGCTCAACGTCGCAGATAGTATCATTATAGTATTCATACACATAATGTTTCTGCTTAGACATCTCATATGCAGCAGCAATATCAACAGATCCTGTCTCACCAGCACTTGCTCTTAATACTCTCTTGATAGTTTTGTCAGGAGCATCCTCCCTAATATCAGAAGGACAATTGCAGAACAACTTATTTGTATCAAGCTGCTGATGTATCTCCAATCCGGCTTTTAGGCCTAGTTTGGCATAATCCACATCTCTCATGAGCATGAAGAAAGGAATCCTGAATTTAAATGTTGCGGAAGAATAAAAAATATCCCAGCATGTTTAGCTTGACTATTCCAACGAGGCGATTATTGTTGTTGTCTAGATTGTTCCTAGCATTAGCATTTGAATTATTGTTGAGCCTGGAAACAAACCACAAGTGCCCCCAGAGTAGCTCTTTCACTGAAAGTATGCACTGCCACTTCATTTCTAACAGAAATCCACAGATTTCTGGAAGATCCCAAAAATGTTTCATTTTTGATATCTGTCGTAGCTGTATTTTATAACAACATCCGCATGTTATCGTAGTGAAAGGGCATGTAGTCCAGCTACTCCATATCGCACGATTTTTCGGAAATCATGCAAAGTGCTGGGATAATAAGAACGTTAAAGAAGAAATATAAAAAGTTAATGAAAAAAATTACAATTTTACTGAAGGGTCAGCAGAAGGCACATACAACAATCCATTGTATTGGAATGCCTTTCCACCAATCAACGCATCCTTGACCTTGTCATCCAATGCAAAAGATGCCTGATTTTTGCTCGCCGACTGCGCCTTCGGCGCTACCCCAACGAGGCGAACATTGTCGTCGTCTAGATTGCCCCTAGCAATAGCATCTGAATCATTGATGAGCCTGGAAGCAAACCACAAGCGCCCTACGGGCACGTCTGGAGTGTCACTAACATAGACTCCCATAATCTTGCTGTAGCCATGATCTGCTTTTGCTTTATCGAATGCTTTTCCTGCATATTCTTCAAGCAGTGCTTGATCTCTAGCTAATGCTTTCCATATTGGGTTTGATATTACTTCTTTTCGTGATAATGATTCTCCTTTTGCGTATTTGTTGAGTTCATCTCTTGTGAATTCTTGTCCTTCTAACGCCTTGTATTCGTCATCAGAAATGATTAATGCTCCATTCTTTAATTTACTTTGTGGGTTGATTCTTCGCATGATTCCTGAATCAAGAACAACCTTAGCATTTCCATTTGTATTGTAGAACTTTGCGTCTCCTGTATCGAAATAATTTTCCCAGAAAGTTTTTATCAGATCTTGGTCTCCAGAATTTAATGTTTCTAGTCTCCGCTGCATCAATCCCTGCGTTGACATTGGTGTTCTGCCTTCAGCAATAAGTAAAGGCATCTGGTCAGTATTTCTTCCATAAAATTCCTTATAATCTTTGACTGTATCATTAAGTTGTAAAGCCATTTTAATTACCTCCTCTTAGGATATATTTTATAAGATATATTAGAACTTATTTATAAAGGTTTCGATTATTTTGCCACTCGATAGTGGTATCCATATATGATTAAATTGTTGGTGAAACATTTTAAAGCATGACGAAACTTCAAACAGCCATAAAATTCAGTTAAAAACTATAAAAACAAGGATTACAATGTACAAAACAATATACGACTACGAAAACCTTGAACGGGCATTCATTAATGCCAGAAAAAGAAAAACCAAGAAAAAATATGTAATGGAATTCGAGGACAAGCTTAAGGAAAACCTTCTAAAACTACAGGAAGAATTGAAGTCACAAACCTACAAGCCAAAACCTCTAGAGATATTTATTCTAAGAGATCCTAAAACAAGAAAAATATCAAAATCAGACTTTAGGGATAGAGTAATTCATCATGCACTCTACAATATCATTGAGCCAATATTTGATAAAACATTCATCCATGATTCTTACGCCAACAGATTAACAAAAGGAGCACTAAAAGCTATAGAAAGATTTGATCACTTTAAGAGAAAAGTCTCAAAGAATAATAAAAGAGACTGTCATTTTCTTAAAGCAGATATTAGGCACTATTTCGATAATGTTGACCACCAAATACTTCTGGACGTCTTAGAAAGAAAGATAGAAGACAAAAAAAGTATGTGGCTTATCAAACAAATTCTTAATAACCACAAGGAAAAAGAAGCAGGAAAAGGAATGCCACTAGGAAATCTTACATCTCAATTCTTTGCTAATGTTTACTTAAATGAGTTGGATCAATATGTAAAACATATTTTGAAGGCAAAATATTATATCAGATATGTTGACGATTTCATTATACTGCATGATTCTATAGACGTGTTGAAAAATTACGAAGAGAAAATAAATATTTTTTTGAAAGAAGTGCTGAAATTAGAGCTTCATCCAGACAAATCAAAAATCATTCGCCTAGACAAAGGAGCTAATTTCTTAGGATTCCGAATATTCTACAATCACAAACTCATAAGAAAAAAGAACTTGAATAAATTCGAGAAAAACTTCAACCAACTAAAGCAAGATTATAAAGAAGGAATTATTGACAGAGAAAAAGTCATGGAAAAATTCGAAGGATGGATAGCATACATTAGTCATGCAAATACATATAAATATAGAATACACCTGACTAAAGAATTAAACAAAAATTTTCCAATAAAAAAACTAATAAGAATTGTCTATATAAAAAAACATGAAAATCATTTAAAGAGAACTGAATTGAGTGAGTTTCAGTATAGTCCACAAAAAACCTTGCAATTATTCGAACAAAAATTAAGCATAAAGCAAATTGCTGAACAACGTGGAATAAAAGAATCTACTGTATGGGGGCATTTCGCTAAACTAATAGAATATAACCAATGCACGGTGTGGGATATATTGCCTAGAGAAAAGGTAATTCTAATTCTTACACGTATTAATAACGAGCTGGACTTATTGAAGAGTATAAAACTAAGATTAAAAGATGAAAGCATAACTTATCCAGAAATAAATTGTGTTCTCGCAAGTGTAAAAGCAAAAAACAAGAAGAAAAACATTCTCTATCACTTCAAATGGTACAAGAGAAGTCACTGCTACAGAAAATGCTACGAAAATCTAGAACAAAGAAAAATTTGCGAAATGAAATTCAAACACTTCATTGCAGAAAATCCTACATGGCAACTAACAAAAAGAGAATTCCTAATTGTCTTCAATAATCAAATGAATATATGCATTCTTCCTGATAAAGAAAAAAGAAGATACATGGGCTATAAAGAATTCAAGGAAAAGAAATAATCTTCGCTTTTATCTATAATTCTTCCGGAAAATTCTGCAAACTGCATTAAAAAAACCAAAACCTTTATATAGTAATTCATTATATTTCATTATGTTTTGTTATAAAAGGTGATGTTTTATGGTTCAGGCAATGGTCGATATCGGAGAACATGAGGATAGGATCTTGACAATAGTCAAGGGCAAATTCGGTTTTAAGAATAAATCTGATGCAGTGAATTTTGTCATATCAAGATTTGAGGCTGAACTCTTAGAGCCAGAATTAAGACCTGAATTTGTCCAAAAAATCCAAAAATTAGATAAAAACAAAAAGTTCACAAGTTATAAAACTCTCTCTGACTTAAGAAAAGAGATTGAACATGCATAAATTCTCGATTGAAGAAGGCTTGAGGAAAACCTTAAATAAATTATTCAAAAAAGATCGGGTTACTTATGAAATTTTAATGAAAAAAATTGAAGAGATATTGTCAAATAATGATATCAGTCATTACAAGAATTTAAGAAGTCCTCTTCAAGATTTCAAAAGAGTCCATGTAAGAGGACCGTTTATCTTGACTTTCAAATATGTTGAATCAGAAGATAAAATAATATTCTATGATTTTGATCATCATGATTATATTTATAGAAAAGATAAATAATTTTCACTCTCATCCGTAATTCTTCCGAAAAATTCTGAGTAATGCATATAAAGAATCGCGTATTATCCTATTCAAAGAAAACCTTTATAAATAAGATAATCTTACTAATAAGATAATCTTATTATGGAGGGATCGTTATGGCAAGCATCGATATAACAAGCATGAGCTCAAGAGGGCAGATAGTTATACCATTAAATCTGAGAGAGATGATGGGATTGAAGGAAGGCGAAAAATTTGCAGTCACAGGCAAAGAAGATACTATCATATTGAAGAAAATCCAGATGCCTTCTTTTGATAATTTCGATAAATTAATGCAGCAAACACAAGAATTTGCTAAGAAGAAAGAAATAAAACAAAAAGATCTTGATAGCGCTGTGCATAGGGCAAGAAAATGAATGTTGTCTTAGATACAAATATTTTTATAAAAAAAATCCAGAAAATTTATTTCTAATGTATATATTACTGGATTTTTTGTATCCTAAAAATTCATTTCTATTGAATTTTTATGATCTCGGGAATATTTTGGAAAGGAGATCCTTATAGGATACTCTTGTTATGGAAAGAAAACAGAATACAACTAATAAATTCAATAGAAATAATTGCTGAAATATCAAGAACATTATCTGATTTTAAAATTCAATTGTCAGAAGAATTGAAGAAAGGATGGATAACTTTAATTAAAAATAATAGTATTATTGTTGAGCCTAAAGAAAAAATCGCGATAATAAAAGATGATCCTACAGATAACAAATTTATTGAAGCAGCAATTGAAGGAAAAGCCGATTTTATAATAACAAACGATAAACACCTCCTAAAAATCAAACAATTTAGAAATGTAAAGATAATTACGCCAAAAGAGTTCTTAAACACATACTTAACATTATGATGTCATCTTATCCTATTTCTGTATAAATAGCAAATATTATAAATAGGTAACTTTTCTCAAATTTGATTAGAATGTGCGGGATAATAGGTGTTATTTCTAAAGAGAACAGCGAAGAGTTAGGTGCATTGATACAACATGGGCTATATCAATTGCAGAATAGGGGAGATTATTCCGCAGGGATTGCTGTCATAAAAAAATTACCTGTTTCAAGACAAGAATATAGGCGATTAAGAAGAATTGCAGCAGAACATACAGTATCAGATTTTGATCCATTAACAATAGAGAAAGGGCATGGAAAGGTTTCAGAAGTCTTTAATGAGAATAGGTTAAAAAGACTTGTAGGATTCATGGGTGTCGGCCAGGTAAGATATCCTACAGCTGGTTATACAGTAAAGCCTGAACATAATAATCTTCCTCCTGAGGAAAAGAATTTGATGAAAATGGCAAACATTCAGCCAATACATACATCATTCGGCAGGATAGCTATAGTGCATAATGGTGATATACATAACTATCATGATATCATGAGTGATTTTCTCAGTATAAAGATAAGGATCGCTAGCAGTAATGATTTAGAAGCCATACTGCTTATCTTTTCTAAAGAATTCTTTGACATTGCAGAAAATGTTCCAGATTTTGAAAGATTAACATTAACAGTTAAAAAAGTATTTGAGTTGGCGAAAGGTACGTACAGTGCATTAGCTGTAGTGAATAATGTTGGTCTTGTAGCATTCCGCGATCCAGAAGGCAGGAGACCGCTTTTCTTTGGCGTAAAGAAAGACCAAAATGGAGAAATAACTGATTATGCATTCGCATCTGAGACAGTAGCCTTAGAAAAGATGTTATTCAAAGGAACATTAGAACAAAAGTATGCTACTGGAAGAAATGCTTTTGATGAAGTAAAACCCGGAGAACTTGTCTTCATACGCAAAGACTTTAATTTCCATAGAAGACAGGTAATTGCACCTAATCTAAAGACTTGTCCTTTTGAAGGATCATATTTTGCAAGAGCATCCTCATTCATTAATAATACGAGAGTCAAAAGAATCCGACAGAACATTATCGAAGCTATGTGGAAAAGATTCATAACAACACCAAACTATGATAAAATAAAAGGCGATGAAGACAATACAATAATATGTCCAGTACCGAGAACTGCTGAATCAGCAGCGACACATCTTTCAAATCTTACAGGCATAAATTTTAATAACGCCATAGAGAAACATCCTTTCTCTCCACGCATATTCCTACAACCTACACAGCAGCACAGGCTGATAGACACTATTGCAGACCATTATATCTTTGAAGAAGAGGTTAAGGGGAAAAAAATAATACTTATTGATGATTCAATAGTCAGGGGAACAACTTTAAGGCATATAATAAAATATTTGAAGGCGTTTAATGTAAAAGAACTGCATGTATTCATAACATTCCCTGAAATAAGACATCCATGTATGCATGCCATAGATTTTCATACAGCAGAAGAGCTTATTGCTGATGATAAAAATCTTGATCAGATAAAGACTGAACTAGGACTTGATCATAATGATTCATTGTTCTATGCACTTCCTGAAGAGATAAAGATTGCTAATAATTTCTTAAATATTAATATGTGCGATGAGTGTTATAAGAAGGCTTGATCAACACCATAATCTTTAATCTTAGTTTAGAGTAATCTAAATCTCCCATGAGCATAAAGAAAAGAATCCTTAATTTAAATGTTGCGGAACGAATAAATTTAGAGAAGGCCGTAAATTTTTCGTATACGAAAGAAATATTTATAAAGATCATTGTTGTCTTAAACATATTATCACTATTGAGGGGTGTTAAATTGGCAAGCATTTTGTTTATAGATATTCCTTCAATACCTAAAGAATGGAAAGGCAACGAAAGAGAGACAGTCTCTTTGAAGTATGCAGCTCATGATATTTTGTATGATAAACATAGTCTAAGATATCCTTACCAGCGTCAGAGAAAACAATTCACTAGAGGTTTTCTTACTATGACACAATATTTAAAGGAACATGGCCATACAGCGAAGTATATATCTTATTCTGATCCTGATTTTGATATTCAATTGCAACAGTAGCCTGAAGAAATAGACTGGAGGACATGATATGACTATTGCCTTTATAGAAGGACTGCCCGCAGGAGGAAAAACTCATCTCATAAAATATATCGAATCAAAAGGGTATAGAATTATTGATGAATTAGGGAGAGTGCTCAAGCCAGACGAATTTCCAGGTGATGGAAAAACAATTGACGAAATATTGAGAATACATGATTGGTTCATAGATAAAGAGCATGTCAGGTTCGAAAAAGCACCAGAAGGGATCTTTGAAAGATCATTTATGACACAATTAGGATATGCATTTGCGTATCCCAGATACATGAATCTTAATTCATTCGAGAAGGGTGTTGATAAATATGCTGATGCCATCTCGTCAGACTGGCTACCCTTGCCAGATTTACTTTTTTATGTCTCTATTAGTGTTGAAGACTCTATTAAGAGACAAAGATATAGATATTTAAATAAGGAACAGGCAGCTCTACCTGAATTCTGGACAACAGAATCATTTCTTAATGATCTCGTAAGAGCAGATAATGCTTTAATATCATCAATGAGTGGTATTACGGTTGTGAAAGTAGATGGAAATCTTACGACAGAACAGAAATATAAGCAAGTGGAGCATTATCTTATGAATATGGACGCGTATGCTTCTGCCAATAAAAATATTGATATAGATAGATTTTTGCAAGAACTAAAATGAACAGTATTACACTTGTCTTGTTGTATGGAATAGTGATTTATTCATGCATGATGGCAATCTCCCAAACAATAAGATTAAGACTAACTTTACAATATCTTTCAAGAAATAAAAAAGGTTATGAAGGAATTCAAAAACATAGAAATGTAATTATAATTATTCCTGTATATGAGGAGTCTAAAATTATACATAAAACAGTCCAACATTTTTCTCGAATAATTGATGATTCAATATCATTAGTTTTTGTAACTACACAAAAAGAAGGTAATCCTAAAGATAATTTAACACATATGGCATTACGTAAAGTTATTTCAAAAAACATTTCCATAATACATTATCCTTACACAAAAGGAGATAAATCCCATCAAATAAACTATGCAATTAATTCACTTTCGAAATTACGTATCAAAAAAGAGTTATACTTTGCAATATTCGATGCTGACTCTAGGCCTGATCCTAAAGGTATTTCTTATGTATTATGTGATACCAAGGCCGAACCAATTTATCAGATGTTAAGCATTTATTCTAATAATTATTCTCATTTATCTCCAATAAATAAAGCAAATGCATTATTCCAAACTCGCTGGTCTTTGAGCTTTGAAGGATATAATATGAAACGTAACTACACCTCTAGAAAATTAACTATTCCAATGTACACTATTGGTCATGGGCTTTTTATACGTGCCGATATAGCCTCCCGAAATAAATTTCCGACAGGAACTTTAGCTGAGGACATATCTTTAGGTTACCGTTTATGCTATAAAGGAATATATCCAAAACTTGTTCCATATTGGGAATATTGTGGTGTTCCTTCAAGTATTGCTGTGAATATTAAACAAAGTGCGAGATGGTTCGCAGGAGAATTAAATTTGTGGCATGAATATAAGCTCATTTCGAAAAAATCATGGTCTCTTAAAAGGCTGCTTCATACTATTAAGAGATCATTCTATCTTGCGCAATGGATTTTAGGTTCGATAATTATTTTATCGTTATTAATTATCTCTCTGCTATTCAAAGAATACCTATTGACAAGTATAACCCTGCTCTTTGTTTTCTTATATGCTTTCTATTTGCATCATATAACAAAAAAGATTTTTAATAAGAGATTCGTAAAGAATGGCCTGTCTTTATATTTTTACTTTATTATTAAAGGCTTGCTCGACTGTTGTGGTCCTATATATGCAATTTACAGAATTATATTATCAAAGCTCGGCATAAGTCCATATTATTTTTATAAGACTCCAAGATAAATCAATAAGGGATATAATTTATTTTTTTTATTGAAAAATCATCATCTTCTATTACTAATTCATTAATACAGCAATTACCTTGCCCTATTTTGAATCTTAATCCATAAGGGATACGAAGATAATGTCCTATAATACCTATGTTTAGACTTCCATGACCAACAAGAAGAATTGTTTTACCCATATTTTTATTTATTATCTCTTTTAGTTTTGGGATAGCCCGTTTTTCAACATCCTTAAGGTTTTCTCCACGAGGAAATTTCGGATCTGTAAGATTAATCCAACCCTTATGCAATTCAGGATACTTTGTAATGACTTCGTCTCTTTTCATAAGAGTGCATATTCCACAATCTATCTCTATAAATTCCGGAATTGTTTTTATTTCTAACTTATGATGTTTTCTTATTATGTTTGCAGTGTCCTGTGCTCTTTTAAGAGGTGATGAGACAATGAGGTTTATCTCCTCTTTTGATAATCTCTCTGATAATGCATTAGCTTGTTTTATTCCATTAGGGGTGAGCATTGTTTCATGCTGTCCATCGAGCCTTCCTTCCTTGTTGCTGTCTGTCTCTCCATGTCTTACAATGATGAGTCTGGTTTTCATTTAATCACCTTTTCTAATACATAAATGCCTAAGTGAGCATACTTAGGATTTTTTGAATATGTATAGACCCTCTTAATAAAAATTCTTCTGAAATCCATGCCTCTAAGAGAAGTATCACTCCAAAAATATTTGTGCTTTTCATAAGGATTTCCATTATAATCTCTCTGAGGATATGGGGTAATTGGTGTTGAAATAACAACAAATACGTTTGCTTTTTTTATGATTTCTGATAATATTCTAGTTCCATCTCTTTTATTGAAATGCTCTATGATATCTATTAGCAAAACGCAATCATATTTTTTTTTGTTATTTTTAAGAAATGTGCGAATATCTTCAAAATAAATAGTGTCATAGAATTTCCATTGAGGATGTTTATATGGTTTCCATATCTCCACACCAGTCAGTTTAATATTTTTTTTAACTTTTTTTTTAATTATTGCCCCAAAATCCCCTTCTCCAATACCTAAATCAAGAACTGTAATACTTTTTTTATTTATGGAAGGAATTTTATTAATTAAGTATTTTGTTATAGGATATTTATTGCATGGATCGCTTTTTGACACATTAACATAAAAAATTATTTATTTATAAATGTTTGCGATTATGTGTTGCTAATAGACTAATATAATAGATTATGGAAATATTTTTAAGTCAACTAATACCTTGAAAAGTATGAGCTTTAATGATACAGACAGTGCTATACAAGAAAAACCTAAGATTCTTGAAAAAGAAGTCAATATTTATTGGGATTGTATTATATCTGCAAGTGAAATTGCAGAATATTTTCAACTTCCTTATGTGCCTATCGAGACATTGCCTAAAGAATCAATAATGCTTCCTTCGTTATTGTTTCCGGGTTTTCAAATATATAATGGAAGTAAATTTTTTCCGTTAAAGAAATACGCTTCTAATGGGAATTCTGAGGCATTAGTGAGAGAATTAGAGGAAGTTGTTAAAGATTTAGAAAATAAAGGTCATATTACCAATAATCATATTAATATATTTGTTCCGGATTTTAGTTTGAAGAATCATATTAAGTATTTTCAGGATAATTTTTCTTCTATAAAACATTATAAACAAAATGATTATGACTAGAATTCTCCCCTAAAATCTTTCATGAATTCTTCTTTGACATCAAGTTTCTGTGATAGAAGCCATGCTAGCTTGATGAAAGATGTTTCAGGGCATAATGATGATTGATTGCCAATGACTCCCAAGTCTTGTAGCTCCCTTCCAGGACTATAGACATTCATATTGACAACTCCTGAAATTGTCTGTGTTGCCATTACAACAGGCATCTTCTTGCATAATTCAGCAATTGCCTCTTTTATCTTATTATGCTCTTTTGTGTTATCATCAATCTCAGTTATTGGCATATGCCCTAGGCCTGTTCCTTCAAGAATCAATCCATCAAAATTTTTGTATGAAAGCAATTCTTCATGATACATATTAGGATGACTTATGACTATTCCGATCTTTAACCTATCGTCAAATAAATGTAATGTCATTTTTCCTTTTCCATTCAATGCAGAGCCAGGATATTCTGAAATGTATTCAATCTGTTTTGTGAAGAAATTGATTCTTGCAATTGGCTGCTTGTTTATCTGCTGGAAAGCATCTCTTCTTGAGGAATGCATTTTTCTTGCATTAAGCCCATTTAGTATAATGCAGGAATCATCTGAAATATTCTCATGCATGCAGATGAAGACTCCATTAAGAGAGGTATTTGCAATAAATGAAACAGCACTAATAAGGTTTGTTGCACTATCACTGCTTCCTCTATCTGAGCTTCTCTGACTGCCGACAATAACAACAGGCAATGGAAGATTCTCAAAAATAAAGCTTAATGCAGCTGAAGTATAATGCATTGTATCAGTTCCGTGAGTGATGATTATCCCCTTATATTTCCCTGATTCTTTTTCAATCTCTTTAGCAATAATATTATAATGCTCAAACCTCATATCATCAGACCACATATTCCTGAAAAGCCTGCTTTCAATATTTGCCAGATCTTTTATTTCAGGAAACATCTCTATCAATTCATGAGGCTCAAAGCTAGCATTGACAGCTCCCGTCTTGTAATCAACCTTGCTTGCAATAGTGCCACCCGTATGCAAGATAAGAATTTTCGGTAGAGAATGATCCTGGACATGATTCGGCTTAGAAATATCTTTTGTTTGATCATAAGATTGTTTCTCAATCCTCTCAACCTTATTCTTCAAGATCCCAATATTATACCCGCTATCCAGCTTGACAGTATAATGCTTATCATCCTCATTAACAAGGATCCCTTCAATGACCTCATGCCTTAAATGCAGTTTTATCTGGTGCATGATCAGATAGAATATTTATGGCTTATAAAGTTTATGTGGTATCCATCTTGTCTAATATTTCGTATAATATTTTTCTAGATTCTAATAAAGTTTTGGCTGAATATTCTTTTCCCAATCTAATATTTTTTCCTATATATCTAAATAACTCATTCATCTTCTTTAAGCATAACTTATCTTCATAATTAGAATTTGTGATATCGCAATCATTTATTTTTTGATATATATTTGCATGTTTTCCTCTTTCTTGTGTTTTCAAATAATCAATAGAGTTTAAATCTCCTTTAAGTATTGTTGATTTCTTTAATATTTCTTCCATATTTGCATTTGAATTAATATCCGGTGTCCAATCGAGTATCATTTGCTGGTATGATGGATAAGTCATTAGATGCAAAGCCAGATCACCATTGTCATATTTTCCGAGATGCAATGCCTCTTCTTGATTGTTAAAACAGGAAAACCTTATTAACTTTTTTCCATATTTATCGTTTAATCTATTATTAGTGTTATCTAGCAATTCGTGTATTTGTGAAACATATTCAGAGGATTTAATTTCAGGATTTTTTATTGCAATAATATCAATATCGTGGTTGATATCTTTGCTTCCAATCACTGCAAATATCGCTATTGAATCTTTATTTTGCAACTCTTCCTTCAATATTGTGTCGATATCTCGCCACGAGTAGTTAGATAAATTATTCATTGTAATTACTTAATAGTGGTATTAATATTTATATTTATGCCGCCCCTAAAGGTGTTGTAATAACAAAATTTATATATTGTTCAAGCACAATACAAGCATGAATCTAAGAGAGCTAGGATTATCAGAATATGAAGAGAAAGCATACACTACATTAATCAAATTAGGCAAAACATCTGCATCAGAGATAAGCAGAAATAGTCAAGTCAGTTATGGAAAAATCTATGAGGTGTTAGCCTCACTTGAACAAAAAGGATTGATCAAAACCATTCCTGAGAATACAAAAAAATTCATTGCATCTGACCCAGAAAATCTTATGCATTTAGTGAATAAGAAAGAGGAAGAATTGTTAGAGATAAAAAATAGTATCCGCGAACTTAAACAAATATATTCTGAAAAAGAACAGGAACCAGTACTTGTCGCTAAGGGCAAAAATAATTGGCATAAATTAGAAAAGGAGCTTAAAGCAAGTGAAAAATATTATTACTCAATAAAGTACGATTTTAGTTTCCGACCAGAATTTGTGAGACAAACAAAACAACTTATCTCACAAAAAATCGATTATCGAGTAATAGGAAGGTTTGATAAAGAGACTGAAAATAATATTAAACAGTGGAAAAAAATAATAACAAACATAAAGCCAATAGAGAATAATGGCGTGACAATGTCGATAATAGACGATGAAGAACTGATGATCGGACTGATCAAGTCAAACACCTCAATGCTGATCAAAGACAAGTCCTTTGTCCAATTGATGAAGACATTGTTTGTTGATTATTATCAAAAACATTAAAAATACGTACAACAATAATCCATGATGGAAGTGTTATTAATATTGTTGGGCATAGGAATTATTTTGTTCATTAGTTTCTTAGCAGAACTGTTCTTTAAAAAAACTCATGTTCCGGATGTACTGTTTTTGCTTTTATTAGGAATAATTATTGGTCCTGGTGTGTTGGGATACGTAAATCCAAATGATTTGGAAATCTATGCGCCATTATTTACCACAGTCGCATTATTATTCTTGCTTTATGAAGGAGGCTTTAACATAGATCTGAATTCATTTGTAAAGGGTGCTTTGAAGAGTCTTCAAGTTACAATATTCAATTTCTTTATATCATCAATAGTTATTTCGGTGATTTTGTACTTGTTTGATTTTACATTATTGCAGTCATTATTGACAGGCTTTACTTTAGGTGGCATAAGCTCTGCATTTGTCATACCTTTAATAAAAGAATTGAGAATAAAAAAAACCACACAATCCATATTGACATTTGAATCGGCATTGACGGATGTGCTATGCATAATCTTTGCATTTGCAATCATAAAAATCATATCGCTTAATAGCATCGACCTCACAAGTGTATTATACTCCTTTTTCCTTCTGTTCTTCATTGCTGCATTTATAGGGATGTGTGCAGGATTATTTTGGATATTCCTAATTGCAGAAGTGTTCAAGGAAAAAATCACTTTCATGTCTACAATAGCATATATAGTTTTAGTATATGTGTTCTCTGAACTAATAGGTGCCAATGGTGCTATTGCAGTATTGTTGCTTGGATTAACCTTAAGGAATTCTGAGCCTATAACAAGGAAGATTTTAGAAATAAAGCATACAGACAGGTGGGAGATTAGAAAAATAGAGGGAATAGTCATAGTTCGCGCACATGAAGAATTATTTTATAGTCAAATCTCATTTTTCTTGAAGACATTTTTCTTTGTATATATAGGAATACTGTTCAATATAAAGGATACCTATGTGTTATTGATTGCTGCGATTATCTCGGTAATATTATTGTCAGCTCGCAGATTATTAGGAGTGATAACAAGAGACTTTGACAAGTACGATAGGGCCATAACAATGTCGATGTTTGCCAGAGGATTAGCGGCTGCTGCGATTGCACAAGTCATAATTTCTAATAAAATTCCACAAGCCAATATCATAGCAGAAATAATCTATAATGTGATAATCTTCACCATGATACTTAGTTCAATAGTAATATTCATAGAAAAAAGAAAGCATTTCAAGGAAGTGCTATCTCACCCAAAATAGCTCGGTGCATTCTTCATCTCTTCTGCTCGCGTCTTTCTGAATGTGTTCTGGAATTGCTCATACATTTCTTCGATCTCTTTTGATGCTGATGGCCGAACTTTCTTCAATGCTTCAAGGAAATATTTCATCTTAATATCCTTTGTGTTCATGTCATCCCTTAATGCCAGCATTGCTGCTTCCCTGCATATTGCTTCAATATCTGCTCCAACATATCCTTCTGTCTTGTCAACTAATTCAGCAATCTTAACATCCTTTGCTAAAGGCATATTCTTTGTATGGACCGTAAATATTTCTTTTCTTGACTTCTTGTCTGGAACAGAAACTAACACAATCCTGTCAAATCTTCCGGGCCTTAATAATGCAGAATCTAAGAGATCTGGCCTGTTTGTGGCTCCTATAACAACAACATCTTTCATCTCCTGCAACCCATTCATCTCTGTTAATAACTGATTAACGACCTTTTCTGTCACGCCAGAACTATCACTGAATGATCCCCTTTTCGGCACTAATGAATCTATCTCATCAAAGAATACTATTGATGGGCTTGATTGCCTTGCCTTTTCAAAGATCTTTCTCACTGCTTTTTCTGATTCACCAACCCATTTGCTCATAAGTTCAGGACCATTGACAAGAATAAAATTAGCTTTAGATTCATTTGCAACAGCTTTTGCAAGCATTGTCTTTCCTGACCCTGGAGGACCATAAAGTAAAACTCCTGCCGGAGGCTTAATGCCAAGCCTTTCAAATGCAGCATGATTCTGCAGAGGCCATTCAATTGCTTCTTGCAATTCCTGTTTTGCATCATCCAAACCACCTACATCCTCCCATTTTACATTAGGTTTTTCAATCAGAACTTCTCTTAATGCTGAAGGCCTGACAACTTTCAATGCTTCAGTAAAATCATCCTGTGTAATAATCAATTTCTCAAGCAATTCTTCTGATAAAGGCTCATCATTCTGAAGATTAAGGTCAGAAATAACCTTTCTAAGAACAACCATTGCAGCCTCTTTACATAATGAAGCAAGATCAGCTCCTACAAATCCATAAGTTATCTCAGCAAGATAATCCAGATCAACAACCTTTTTCTCATTAAGATCCTTTATTCTTTCTTTTAATTCCCTGACATTCTCTTTCTTAAGCAGAGGCATTCCTCTTGTATGGATCTTCAATACTGATAATCTTCCTTCTTTTCTTGGAACTCCTATTTCAATCTCTCTATCAAATCTTCCTGGCCTTCTTAATGCAGGATCGAGTGCATTTGGAATATTGGATGCTGCTATTACAACAACTTTTCCTCTTGATTTCAAGCCATCCATTATTGCTAATAATTGTGCAACAACTCTTTTCTCAACCTCTCCATGAGTTTCCTCTCTTTTAGATGCAATAGCATCAATCTCATCAATGAATATTATTGAAGGAGCATTCTTTTCTGCATCCTCAAACCTTTTCCTTAAATTTGCTTCTGACTCTCCATAGAATTTGCTCATGATTTCAGGACCATTGATCAATATGAAATTTGATTGTGTCTCATTTGCAACTGCTTTTGCTAATAATGTCTTTCCTGTTCCAGGAGGTCCATGCAATAATACTCCTTTAGGAGGCTCAATGCCTAGTCTTGTGAATATCTCTGGATGCTTTAATGGCAGCTCAACCATCTCCCTAACTTTCTTCAACTCCTCATCTAATCCTCCAATATCTTCATAAGTAACATCAGGAAGCCTTTCTTCTTTTATTTCAGGAATAGCTTCAGGATTAAAGATTACTTCAGTAGAATCAGTAATGATTACAGCCTCTTTTGCTGGAGTAACATCAACAATCATGAATTTCAGATCACCTAAACCAAAACCCATTGAAGAAATAAATGCTTCATCACTTACAATATTGAATATGTCATCAAAGAATGGGCTTTGTGTCATTGCTGATTTTCTAGACCTTGTTCCTCCTAAAGAGACAATGTCGCCTTTAACAACAGCTCTTCCAAGCAGTCCTTGCTTGAAAATAATAGGGTTAGCTCTGATTAATATGCCCTCTCTTGCTGGTGCAATTGTGATCTTTTTTGCTTCCTTGACATTTGCTTTCCTGACATTCACAACCTCACCAATACCTGTCTTAGAATTCCTTCTAATAAGGCCATCCATTCTAATAATGTTTAAGCCAATATCTCCAGGATATGCCCTGTCAGCAATTGCAACAGTCTTTCTCTGGCCTTGGATCTCAACAACATCTCCTGATCTGACATTGATAGTCTTCATATACCCAGAATCTATCCTGACTATTCCTTTATTTACATCATCCTGAATAGCTTCAGCAACTTTGAGTTTAACATCAACCATGCTTCACCAAAACTATATAAAGAATATAAATTTTATGATTTTGAATAAAATAAAAAACTACAAAGAAAAGCCTTAAATTCGTCTTAAAATGAATATTTGGCTTTTCTTGTCCAAGGAACTTTTGTTCCTGGGCGCAAAAAGCTTTTTTGTGTTCCAAAAATTCGCTAATAAAGCTTTATGCTTTAAAATATGCGAATTTTTGTTACCTCTTTTTAGGCTTATTTTCAGGTTTTGGAGCTGTTTTTTGCTCTTTTGAGTCTGATGCAGCCTCTGCCTTAACTTCTCGAGCCTTGATCTCGACTTTAGGCATTTGAATAGGGCTAGGCAATCCAAGTTCTTTGCTTATGATTATTGCCTCAATATTAGCCTTGCCTAAGATTATGTTAAGGACTCTTGAAGTAACATCCTTATGCAATGCTTTCTGCTTAGTCCACATCTCCATAATCTTTGTGCTAAAATCCTTATCAAAGATTTCAATCAACTCACCTTCTAATTCAATACTCCCAATATTAGGCTCATATTTGCACATGAATTTAAATTGGAATTTGAGCAATGATTTCTTCTGGTCAGGAATGCCTGACTCAACAAGATTAGTTATGCCGACATTATTCTCCACTTTAATGCTTTCAGAAGATCCTGTCCTCGAAGCATTTATCTTAGTAAAATTCAGTCCAACAGTTGTCATTTTGATTACCTCATAATATTTCTGATATTGTGAATTAAGGATGTTTTATAAATATTATGGTAAAATTTATAAAAAACAATACTTAAAATTGTGTAATGAAACTTGCTTATGTCTTATTATTGGTTTTAATCTTAGTTCTCTCTGGCTGTACAAAAATCTATGTTTGTTATGATGGGACTACTCAGAGGATTGCAAGCAGATGTCCTAAGATTCCTGTACCAGACTTAACAGAACTTGAAGCAGGAAAAGTCATGGATAATTTCGGATTTGCATATGCACAAGCCAAAGGCGATTCATATACGAGAGTTAATCTATATAGTAAAAACACAACATGGTATTCAGGAGTGCTTTTCACAAATAAACAATCCCAGACAGTCAAAGAAGCAACATTCAAGATCGACGGCAAGACAGGAACAGTACAGTGCTTGACTGGATGTGATTATATAAATCCGTAAATCATTATAATTTCTCACTTTATTGTTCGGTGTTTGTTCTATGATATTTATATATTAGATGAACTTTCCTTTTAATACGAGGAGATGATACAATGAAATGGACATACATAATATTATTGATTGCATCGGTAGTAATTGTAGGCTGTACAACAGAGCCTATAAATACGCCACAACAACCTAGGAATGTTCCACAACAATCAGATGTAACACTACAACTAAATAATACTTCAGAGCAGAAATATGATCCTGTAATTAATCCTACTGATTTCTCAGTTGATATAACAAACAAGTATTTTAAGATAGAGCCTGGAAAAAAACTAAGATATAAAGGACAGACAGAGGATGGTCTTGAAACAATCGAGGTTTATGTGACTAATGAAACAAAAACCGTTATGGGAGTAAAGACATTGATTGTCTGGGACAGAGTCTGGCTTGATGGTGATTTAATTGAAGATACAAAAGACTATTATGCACAGGACAAGAAAGGTAATGTATGGTATTTTGGTGAGGACACTGCAGAATTGATCGATGGGAAAATAGTTAATCGTAATGGTGCATGGTTAGCAGGAATAGAAAATGCAAAGCCAGGAATAATAATGCCAGTTAATCCTCAGATTGGAGAAACATATAAAACTGAATACTATGAAGGAAACGCCGAGGACAAAATAGATATTCTTGCATTAAATGAACAACTCACAGTCCCATATGGAAAATTGAATAATTGTTTGAAGACAAGGGATTATAGTCCATTAGAGCAAGGAGCAGATGAGCATAAGTATCATTGTCCAGAGGTAGGATTTGTTGTTTTAGAGGTAGGACTAGAGGACAATGAGAGTGTTGAGTTAGTCAGTGTAGAATATAATGCCAAACCATCGCCATCAACTATTGCAAAAGAGCCGGAAAAACTTATAACTAAAATAACAGAAGAACAAGCTAAGGCGATAGCATTGAAAGAAGTTCCTGGAGAAGTTACAGATGTTTCTATTGAGAAGAAATTCGGAAAAACGGCATTTGTCATCGAGGTGGCTCCTACAAGCGGTCCTGAGACAGATGTGATAATCGATATAGATACAGGAGAAGTTCTTGGAGTAGAAACATAAAGTTTTTATTCTTTTTAATTTTTTATATAAAAGGTGATGGATATGAAACTAAAAAATCTTTTTGTAATGTTTGTTATTATGATAATGCTAACTCCGATTATCGCGGCCGTAGATGAGGGAAACGAGATAAAAATAAACAATATTGAATTAGATAAGATTTTAAACATCGGCAGCAGTATTCTTGCTTTAGTGCTCGCAATTCTGACGATATTGGCATTCCAAAAAAGCAAGAAGAGCAAACTCTTGTATATATCTGCTGCATTTCTCTTATTTTTCATAAAGACATTCCTTATTGGCGCAGAGATATTTTTTGGAGAATGGCCCTGGGTTGATCCTGCATCCAGCCTTGCTGATTTCGGCATTTTGATATTATTCTTCATAGGTATAATGAGGAAATAATATGTTTGATGCAGATAATCAAATGATGTTTGAATTAGAATCTAGAAGGAGAATATATGAGATTGTGACTCAGAATGCAGGCATACATTTCAGAGAAGTTGAAAGAAAAAGCAGATTATCTGTGGCTGTAACAAAACACAATCTTGATTATCTTACTAAACACGATATAATAAAATCAGAAAGAGATGGAAGAAACTTAAGATATTATCCTCTGCACTTTAACTTACAGAATACAAAGATTATGAATCTTTTAAGACAAGAAGGCATAAGAAAAATACTTCTTTGTATGCTTTCGAAAGATCGAACTTTTTTTTCCAATATAGTTAAGTCAACAGGATTATCAGCATCCACTGTCTCTGAGCATCTGAAGAGACTTGAAGAGAAAAACATAATAAAACCTCATAATAAAGATAATAAAACATATTATTCACTTATAATAAATAAGAATGATTTAGTAAGGTTGCTTATTGCATACAGAGAATCATTTTTAGACAGACTTGTTGATAGGATTATTGATACATGGGAATTCTAAATAATCAACTTTAAAAATCCCTCTTTATTCCTTTCTTCTATGCATAAATTGTTTGTTTACTCGATGTATAAGCATTTCAGGTATTAATTCTATTAGATTGTATTGTTTATTTTATTAGCACCTAGCGAGCTAATGATAACATATTTTATTGGAAATAACTCAGCATATAAAACTATAAAACATCTATGCGAGCGTGCTAATAAAAATTTAAAAAAAATTTATGAGGTAAATAAAATGAATTCAGATTATCAGGAACAGGCAAGATTCATGAGAAGATATGAAACATTAGAAGGATTCCCAGAAATAAAAGGCTATGATTTTGATCAAGAATTTAATTTTCATGATTTTATCAATTCGTATAAGTCAATGGGCATCCAGGGAACAAATATAGGATTAGGCATTGATATTATTAAGAAGATGATCGGGGATAAGGCATTTATATTTTTATCCTGTACGTCTAATATGATCAGCTCTGGAAATAGAGAAATCATCAGATTTCTTGTTAAGCATAAGCATGTCCATGCACTTGTTATGAGCGCAGGAGCTGTTGAAGAAGATATAATAAAATGTTTCAAGCCATTTGTTTTAGGAAGCTTTGACATTTCAGGAAGAGCATTATTTGACAAAGGAGTTGGAAGAATAGGGAATATATTTGCTCCATATGATCGTTATTTATATTTTGAGAAATTCATGAATCCGTTCTTTGATAGAATATATGAAGAAATGAAAAACAAAGTCCTTTCACCATCAGAATTAATCAAAGAACTTGGAAAAGAGATTGAGAATAATGAAAAGCATGAAGAATCAATAATTTATTGGGCGTATAAGAATGATATTCCTATATTCTGTCCTGCAATGACAGATGGATCTTTGGGGGATCTGATGCATTTTCAGAAACAGAAAAGAAAAGACTTTATTGTCGATATGGTTGCAGACCATACTAAGATTGTTAATTTAGCTTTAAATCAGGAAAAGACTGCAACTATAATTCTTGGTGGTGGGGTGAGCAAGCATTATATTCTAAATGCAAACATCTTTAGGGATGGATTGGATTATGCTGTTTACATTACGACAGCACAGGAATATGATGCTTCTGATTCAGGAGGCAATCCACAAGAAGCAATGACCTGGGCAAAGCTAAAGGTCGATGCGCCTAATGTAAAGATACGAGCTGATGCATCGATTGTGTTTCCATTGATCGTTGCAGGAGTGTTTGGGAAGAATTAAGTTATTACTCGAGAGTAGTTAGAAATCGAAACATTTATAAATAAGTTAATTTTACTCATATCATGAATAACCAAACAACAAACCCGATATCAACAATTGAAGATACGTATGGCCAAGGATTGACTCAATCTGGCCAGATTAAGTATAACTTTTCTAATGGCGAGCAATTACCAAAACTACAGGAATTAGATGCAGAACTTGAATCGATTATTAATTTTCACAAACCACAATGGGGCATTAATCGAGGAGGGTTGCAAAAAGCACTACGCGAGGATAATGCATGGAAAAAAGTTGTTGAAGGAATTGTTGAACACATAAATCCTGGTTTATTAGAAACAGTGGAAAGTGATAAGATATACGCTGGCATTGAGACTCCTGATTGGCCGGGTGTCACACTTGCTAGCAGCGGTGATCTATATGATCCCTCCTCAAATATTCTAAGCATAAATGGTGTTTATAGTCATAATATATTCAAACAGATAAGATTAGCAAATATTGATGTTAATAATGCTAATGTTCCTATAGCTCAAACTAACATAGTATTTGTTGAAGGAGGAAAATATGCAGTTATGGGCTTAAGAGGAGGTATGACTTGGGCAAAAACATTCCATGGACTTGGCTCTGGAGCAATACAGCCTAGGTCTAGAAAAAATGACCCTGTTTTTGATACTGTATATGGAGAAATCAAGGAAGAGGTAAACTTATCAGAAAAATATCTTAAAGATGTTGCTGTTGCTGGTAAAGTAATAGATAATGTTCTTGGAAGAGTTGTTGTGTATATCTCAAAATGTGATGTGGATATGACACTTAATGACTTCATAAAACATTGGAATGATTCAAAAGCAGAGGATAAAGCAGAACATACAGACATCAAAGCATATGATGCAAGTATTCCTGAAGCATTGGTTAAGTTATTTGCTATGAATGGTTACAAAAAAGAATATGTCGATGTGAAAAATCCAAAAATTGTGACCCCAATGAATGCTTACACAATACTTCCTAATTCTGTCTCAGGAATAATTCCTGCTCTAGCTGCACAGTTTAATTTAGACAGGGAATGGATTCCCTATGCAGTGAATCTGACAGATGGTGTTGTTGGCATGTCTAATAGAGTAAAGAACTGCTATAAGTGAACAAAGATGAATGAAGACAAAACATTAGAACAAATATCTGAGAATGAGATGTTTGAGCTAATGAAGACACTTATCGTAAAAGCAGGCAAAGAGACACTAACATATTTTGGCAAAACAGATCTGAATTTTACAACAAAAAAACACGCAGCAGACCTGTTAACAGAAGCAGACCTTGCAAGCAACACAACTCTGATTGACGGTATTAAAGAAATATATCCGGGTCATGGTATAATTTCAGAGGAAGAACCTGTTCAAGACGATAAAAAGAAGTATGTCTGGATTATAGATCCACTTGATGGGACAAATAATTTTAAGAATTCTATTCCTATTTATTCAGTGATTGTAGGTCTAGCAAAGCAAAATCAGAATAAGGAACTTGAAATGATAGCGGGAGCTGTTTATATTCCTGCTCTTAATGAATTATATCAAGCATCCATGGGAAATGGCGCTTTTTTGAATGATAAACGAATTGTTTGCTCACCCAAAGAAGATCTAGTTAACGCTGTAGGTGCAGGTCATTTTGAAAACTGGTTTAAGTATGAAAAACAGGTAAAGGCATTCTTCGAGTCATCTAAAGAATTAAAACATTACCTCTTTGAGTATGGTACAGGTGGTTATGATATGACACTTGTAGCGAGAGGATCAAGGGATTTTTATTTCATGCCTCCGCATGGTGGAGGGATTTGGGATAATGCTGGTCCTTACATAATATTGAAAGAAGCAGGATGCAAGGTTGTGAATTTTAGGAGAGAAAATTGGTCATTGAAGGATAATACAGAGATGATTGCAGGGAATCCTAAGATTGTTGACCACATCTTTGATGTGATTGGCAAATAATTCTTTATTTTTCTAAAAATATTAAAAGCCAAGCATCTAAAAATAATAAAAAGAGGTCTTAAATGATATTTCAGGATATACTATTTTATATTTGGCACATTTTTTCCTTATGGGCTCAGACATTATTTGTTCTTCCGTTCAAGAATCCTGAGATGTTATGGATCCTTGTTCCTTTATGGGTTTCATGGTTTTTTGGAGAATTCTTTCAGGAGAAACTTGGAACAAGTTTTGGAAATGCAATAAGCAATGCAGTTGTTGTTCTATGGGCGGGAATAGATTGTATAAGACAGACATTGTTTTTAATGAGTGCTAATGCAATAAATGATCCTATATGGATTAGATTTGCATTGTGTGGAGCACTAATAGCTTATGGAATAATCATTATTGTTTATGGTGCTAAAGTCAAGGAAAAAGTCAAGATCTTTGGAAGAATAAGAGATGTTACGTATGCATTTGTTATGCTTGTTCCTGTTCTATATAATGTACAGCAACTGACTGCGGATTATCTTATTGCAATGATTGTCTTTTTCCCAATCTTCCATTATGTGATTGAATTGATAGATCTAAAAGCTCCAACTCCGAATGCTTTGAAGGAAGACCTTGGATCTCAAAAGCCAGCGACTAAATCTCAAGAGCCTGTTCAGAGCATTCCCCAACAACAAACTTCTCAGGATCAAGGCAAAAGGCCTCCAATGATGAGCTATTGGAATAATTAATTAAATTGTTACTCTAAAGTGGTTAAAAACCGTAAAGTTTATAAAAGGGTTCTTATATTATTCTAGAATAAAATGATTAATGCTTCCAGAAAGAATGAATATGAACAATCATCAGATCATTCATTAGTATTTACTAGACCAGAATTTGAAAGAGATAAATATAATTTATTTGAAATGTATAATAATAGTGCGAACATAGTCTATGATGAATTGCTAGAATCTACTGGGAAAATCATACCTATTACGTTTTCTGAGGAATCTGCCAAAGCAACATTTAATCACTTATTATCAAACAGAATCCATACTGATGGAAAAACAGATGCTACAGTAATAGATGCAGCGCCAAGAGCAGTTCCAGCTTATACTGAAGATAATATTCTTGGTCAAGTATATGTTCCTGTGCAAGCCGAATTTGTTTTTAAGGATAATAAGAATCATGTATTAAATAAACTGGAAAAAACCTTACTGAATGAATTTAAAAAACAAGGATTACCTGTCGCTGATTGTTTTGACACAACAGACATAATAAATGAATATACTCAGAAAGGAATAACTCCTCCAAAAGGTTTAGCTGAATCAGACGGATTATACATTAAACATCTTGGATACACTAGTTTAGCAAGATACATAACTGATCTCGGAATAAAAACTATAACTGGCAATAATGATTCATTGAATAAATCCTTTAATGCAATGACAAAAATTCTTGATTTAAGCGACAAATTTGATTCTATTACAAAAAAAGTGGTTGAGTCTCCGGAATTTTATCATTATAAAAAAATCCTTGAAAAAAGGGAATTAGAGAGATTAAGCAAGGCATTTGGAGTTGATGAAGATTTTTCTAAAGACAATTATTATAGTCTAAGATTGTTGCTAGACATGCCTGGCGCTACACAAGAAGACTTAAAATTATTTGAGCCGATAAATTATATTCTAAAACAAGCTGAAAATGAATGTGGTGTGTGGAGCATAGGAATTCATCCTCGAAATGTAATGATAACAGGAGAGAATGATAGAGAGCTAGATTTTAAAATTATTGACGCTAACAGAGTTAAATATGCTCCTGTCCAGGAATTTGATTGGCAGCAAATAGATTCATACACTCCGATAAGAAAACCTATGAGTATGTTTCCAACTACTATTTTTGATGATGGACCTCAAGGATTTAAGGAGAGGCTAGCAACAAGTATATTAGGCGAAAGAGTAAAAATCGAATTCTTAGGTTATAGATGTAAGAAATATAAAGAAGAAACACAAGGCGATGTTACTTTAGATAGGTATGCTCAATTAGGATTTGTAGCAAGATATTACACCAATCTTAAATTAGCTCAAAGAGCTTTGATAGACTTAGCTAATGCAAAAGATTTTCATAAATTAATTGATCTTCCATTTAGATATAAGTATCATATGGATGCAGCTATGAAAGGAATTGGATACTCTATTAGATTATTTCCAGAATTTGAGATAGAAAAAATATTCTATAGGACACAGGAGCTTATGCAAAAATCTTATAATAAAATAATGACTCCTGAACTTATTGCTAAAATAGATGAGTGGTCAATAAGAGATTCTATCCCAGAAGGAGCTCATAATGTTTGGGTTTGAATGAATCCTGTTAATGGACTTGTTGCTAAATATGTTTGACGTGCAATGGACATTAAATAATACCCTACTAGAGGATTTTTACTCTTTAAAAGCTTCAATCCTTCATTCATTGTCATCTTTTTCTCTATGCTATGCAATTCAATTAATGAATTAATGTCTTTTGCCTGAAATCCTTTTTGAAGCAAATGCAACATCTCTTCAATATGTTTTAAGAAATCTGTTTCTTCTTTTGAATATTTTTTTGCCGTTTTATTTAAATTAACGCATTCACGAGCAATATGTGTAATAGTACTGAGAAACTGCCAAATAAATCCTTTTAATTTAGGATACATGTTATGTTTTGTTAATATCCTCTTAAGAAAATTATCATATTTTCTTATTCTGAAAAAATCCTGTTCTATATTTGTATCTATGTTCTTTATCATTTCCACAAGTATCTGAAGCTCTTTAATAAGTATCTTATCAAAATCTTCTATCGATGGCTCTGCTACGCTTTCTAGAATATAACTTTCATTTCCAAAACTGAAAAGCTCAAACCCGAGCATGTAGTTATCTAATATTTTTGATATTATTTCCTTTTCTCCACTATATTTAATTAGAATCTTATCATATCCCGCCCTATAGGCATTTATTATCAGAGTACGAATCCCGCTTTCAGTAGTCTCTTTAATATCCAAACTTATATCTTTTAATGAGATCTTTGCATCTGTAGTGACTATTAATTTATTATCATCTATCTCCACAGTTAACTCATCACTTTTCTTCAGATTATTCTGAAGAATCCATTTCCTAGGTAAAGATAATACCATGCAGTCATGTCCTAATTCAATGATCTTTCTTCTCATAGGTGTCGTTAGGATAGTTCTATATTTAAATCTTATCTTTTTATAGTGTTCACTATAAATTATATGGAAAACATATAAATAGTTATTATGCGACCACTATGTAATAACAAATTTATAAAAATCATTAGGGGGAAAATAAAATGGCAAGTAAAAAAGAATTTTATGATGCATTTTTTAGTATGGCAAAAAATTATGATGCTAAGACAGGCATAAAACATAATGAAGAAGATCTGCAGAAATTCACGGGACAGATCAATGATCTTATTAATACAGAAGGTCATAGATATGGTGTTAAAAAGAATCTTGAGAGCAAGATTAATACAATGAATAAGAATATTCTTTTAATATCTAACTTCGATAAAGATCCTAAAGCAGAGTATTTGACAAAGCCAGTTGAATTCTATTTGGAGGCTGAGGATTCATATAACTCTGTTCAACAAGAAGGCATTCTTACAGACTTTGAGATTAGCAATTATAGAAATCAAATTGAATGGAATTTAACTAGTTACAAGAATTCAGTAAGGGAATCAGTTGACAATATAGTGATAGACAATTCTGCAGACAAGGAGTTTGCTGTAAAGAAACTTAAAGCTTTCAGAGAAGCAATTCCTGAATTAAGAAATTATGGACTTGGTATTGATGAAAATACTTTGAATGATAAGATCCAAGTATATGTAGATTCTCAGATTGGCGATGATATGGTAATGATAGAATTAGCAGAAGGAAATACGAAACCTTTGACAAATAATTCTAAGAATAGGATACAGGGATCATATGAAAAAATAATGAAAAAATTGGAGACAATAGAAAATGAATTAGGAATTACATTAAGTGAAAATAGAGAATCACTTGAAACATCATATAAAAGCATAATGAGTAGGTGAAAAAATGACATGGCATAAAGAATCTAAAAGATCAGGTTGGAAGAAATGGGTTATAGGTGGTATGATTATAGTTTCAGGAGCATACCTGGGAGTTAAAAATTGGATATGCAGTCCAGCTGCTGATGAGCAAAACAAACCTAAGATAGAGATTGATTCATCAAAACAGTATTTTCCAGGATTTAATGTTCCTGTTGATAATTTACAGGATTCGAATGTTGTTAATCTTCCAGGATTTGAAGTTCCTGTTGATACAATAAAAGATACAACAAACCAAGTAATAATCCCGCAGATAATTCTTCCAAAGTCAGATTCAACATATGTTGATTCTTCAAAAGTGGATTCAATAGTTATATCTGGAGATACAGTGTCTGTTGTAAAGAGTTTCAAAGATTTGACTTTTGATCAATATCTTAAAGTTGCTAAGCAAAAAGGCTATACTGGAATCGCTGAGTTGATAACAGGAAGAAAAATGACTTCAGCAGATTATCATGGGATAATCAAGGATCTTGCAGCAATTGGTGGATCAGAAATTTTTAAGGAAGATAAAGCATGGGAATCAAAGCATACAAGGCCTAGGTATAAGAATAACAACATTAATGATAAGGCATTTGAATCTCAAATAAAGAAAGTATATGATGCATTACATAAGGATGTTAAGTCAAATAATAAACCTGTTTCAGGCAGTGCTAAAACATCCAAGCCGGCCGAATCAATTGAAAATAAAATATCTGAAGATTCTAGTGTAGTCAAAGATAGTTCAAATAAATCATTATATAGCATCTATATGCGTCATAGAAACATTGAGAATAAAGTCATTGATGAAACAACATTACATCAATGGAATGATGATTACACATCAGGATTAAACGAAGTTGCTTCTCTTTATTCGAGCGCAATAAATTCAGGAAAATCTCATTATCAGGCACTGGATTTTGCTGCTGATGAAGCTAGCCTTGCAGCTATCCAAAACAAAAATGATGCATTGAAGGCCATCTATGAGGCACAATCCCTGGGCAACAATACAATTGTAAATAGATGGAATTCAAAAAGGGTCGACAAAACACAAGTTATTGAATTTATCAAGCAGTATGATCAAGGCAAAAAATCAGAGAATAAGAAATACACACAAAAAGAATTGACAGCTGCTATTGCAGAACATTATAAACAAACAATGAGTGTAAGCACTCTAAGAAATTACTTGAGGGCATAAAATGAATAAACTAATAATTCCATTATTTGCTTTTTTTAGCTTTATTGCATACCAAGGATGTAATAGTAATCATTCTACATCACAGAATCAACCTACGCCTGCAGTTGAACAGGAGAGCCTTGAAGATATTGCCAAGAGAGAAGAGAAGAGAATTGATAGTCTTCGAACTATTCAAGAAGACAAGTATAATAGATTGATAGGTACAAATGATGCAGTATACGGATCGTTTCCTAAAAGACAGGGAGGAGTTGAATTATATAAAATATTTAATAGTAGCGACCTTCTTTATATTCGCTGGGAAGATGAATCATTAGTTGTGGATCCTGATGATTATAAATATAAGGGAATGCTTAGACTAAAAATATATGTAGATCCATCATTAAACGACTCAGCAAAAGGTTCTAATACAAAAATAAATGCTGGAGATTGGCAGATGGATAATGCATTTCCGGGAACTTGGTTTAAAGATGTTCAGGTAGATTCAGAAATCGATACATCAAAAAAAACTTATAGATTAAGTGTTATTAATGGAAATAAATGCATCACTTATAATTGTGTTATTGATCCTGATATTGAGATAGACAAAATAAGTGTTAATCAGGATGGAAATAAAAGACAATATAATATTAATAATATCGATAATGAATTAGCACAAGAGCAAAGAGATTTATTCGATCTCTACATGAGTGCTTTAGAAAGATTAAAGAAAGACCAGGTGCGAGCAGATTTAAATTAAATCATTTTTTCAAAACTTTTTTAGTATGTTGTTTTAGATGTTCAAAGATCTGGTCTTCTACTGATTGGATCTTTTCTTTTTCCTTTTGATCTGAAGAATAGAATTCATTTAATTGTTTATGTGTTTTCTTTCTTGATTCGTTTTTCCTGTGCTCTTGCTTTTTTTTATGCACAATAAATGTTTTAGCCATGATTTGTGTAAAACTTACCATATTATATTTTTAATGGTTTCGTCACCAACTCCTGACAATAGATTCTTCATTTTAGAATGGTTACAAACGAAAACTTTAAATAAAGACAGGGTTTCTCATCATTAAGAAAAAGCGGTGTCATTTCTATACTCATACTCACCTCTTTTTCCCAGGAAGACCTTTCGCAAGAGGGGTTTTCCGGGGTTTATTCTTTAAAGATTTTTTATCCTCATTCTTTATTCTTATCTTCAATATCATCAATAAAACAATTACTGTAAAACATGTTCCTATGATCAATCCTAGAACAAATCCTTGAATAACTCTTGGATCAATGCTTTTTTTAGGCTGTATCACCTGTATCGCACCATTCTTCTTTATCGGCAGATACATATCCAGATTGCTTAATTCAAGAGCATATTCTGCATATAATAAACTTGAATAAGGATCAGAATCTCTTAATGTTTTTGAATATTCATAATAGCTGTATCCGAGAATAGGGAAGATATCATGAGATTGCTGCTCTGCAATACTGTTTTCAGCAGCAGCTATCTTATCATTGACTAATTGCGCAAAATTCTCCTTAGTAACTGAAATAGCGCTTAACACAACATCGGCATCTGCTTTTGCCTTTGATGCGGTATAGATGCATAATGCATAATCCTTTGATTCATAATAGGAATATGCTTTTTTCAGATCAGCCCTATCAACTTCAGGAAGATAAATCTGTAAGTAGCTCAATCTTTCTTCTGTCTCTGCAATCTTATTATTGCAGGCTATTGCCAAAGCATCATTATCCTGCACAAAACTTTTTCCTTGAATATCAAAGAATTTGCTCCAGATAACAGCTGTATTATATCTTTCAATGGCATATCCTAGGTCTGAATAGCTTATATTTTCCGGGTTTTGGTCTCTTAAGACCTGTTTGGAATCCTCTATTCTTTCCTTGACAATCATGTATGTCTCAAGCTCTGATAACGTTGTGATTGATTTTGATTTTTCATTTAACTTTAATTCAAATATAGAAATGTCTCCTAATGTTTTTGCATATTCTTGCTTTAATTTTTTACTACTATGATTCTTCAATGATTCTCTTGTTAATCTTACATTGCCGGCAAAACAAAAACTTGCAGCACTATAATATGAGTTATTATTTATTGCATCCACAGCCATAGTATAATAATCTTTTTTAGTTTCATTAATTGATATGTTGGTTTGATTATTTGTGATATTTATTTTGCTGCTTACATCTTCTTTTATTAATTCTGAAAGATTTGGCATGATAATTGTTCCATTTTTCATGCTTCCATATTTAGTGCATAAATCAATAGTTATTTGCTTCATTAGATTATCGTATTCTGGAATTGATTTTATTTCTGAATGATTCTTTTTATAATCCTTTCCTGTAAACTCAAATAAAGCCTCTTCAAGAGTTGAAACCTGAACAACCCTAATTGATAAATTATTGGAATTATTAAAGAAATCCCATTTAGGTATAAGGACTTTTTCAAAACCACTTTTTTGTGCAGCATAAGTCTTTGCATTTATGCCAGCAACAGGCCCAATAAGATTTCCGGAATTTATTGTTCCTGTCATAATGACTTTTTCATTTATATTTTGATCATCTAGCATTGATAATGTCAATACTGTTGCAGCAGCTCCTGCACTTGGGCCTCCAACAATAGCAGAATTAGCCCTTATAGTATAGAAGAAATCATATCCTGAACAATCTTTCTCAAGGAAATCACATGCAATTTCAGCTGCAAATCTCATTGTTATCTGGGTGTCAAGTCTTGATAATGGGAATGAATCAATAAATATTCTTCCTGATCCTGGCTTGATTAATAAGTTGAGGTCAGCAACACCTCCTTGTTCTAATGCTGTTTCATTTGATGTCTCTGATACTGTCAATAAATTAATGTGTCCATTTTCCAAATATGCAAGACTTGTTGTTGATAAAACCAACAATGCAATTATCCAGATCAATATTTTTTTCATGTTTTCTCTTTATACCGCCCTCTTTTCTCAACTTCTTCAAGTCGTAAAAGTATTTCTTTCTTATCTTTAGGATTATATGTTTTCAGGAAGTATTTATATGCTTTATTCATGACTCTGAAATGCTTGCTTTCAAGAGCCTGCCTGAATAAATGGATATCAACAGCCTTATCCTCTATTCTTGTGCTGTTGAAACTTAATCCGAAATCAATGAAGAACAATTTCTTGTTTTTGAGGATCATGTTTGATGTTGTCAAGTCTCCATGGATGATGTTATTATTGTGCATGATTGTTAAGTTCTTTCCAATCATATCTGCATATTTAGGATTCTTATCCAGAAGCTTTTTCAATTGTGTTCCATCAATGTTCTCCATCTCAATATCATATTCTTTGATATTTATTAGCTTAGGAACATCCATTCCAAGTAGTTTTAATTTCTCTAGGATTTTAGCTTCTTTTTTTGTCCTTGATCTCCTCAATGGAATATCTATCTCTTTTAGTCTGTATGCTTTTTCTATTCTCTGCTTTTCGATATTCTTATTGCTATTGATTAATATTACTGCTTCTGCTCCAGAACCAATCTGCCTCATTCAGAAATGGAATTATAAGGGCTTTTTAAGTGTTATGGAAGATATTATTCTTCACCTAAGAACAATTCATCTAGCTCATATCTTGAGAGCTTTGTCTTGTTTAATACAGCCATCTTTGGCTTTCTACCATGCTCTCCTCTTATCTCATCAAATTCAAAATTCTTATTTTCATCCTCTTCGAATGCCAATTTTATAACCCCCAACGATATAATTGAAATCGCATTGAATCTCGATACAAATACATAGAATTTTGATATTTATAAAGTTTACGGTTCATAACTACTCTAGAGTGAATAACCTTTATTTTGTATTAAAGCGAATTGACCTAAAATAGTAAACTTTATATTATAGTTCATCTCTGTGTTTATAGAGGTGAATTTTATGCGTAAAGCCACAAGATTAGATGTTGTATGCCCAAATCGTTCTTGTCGTTGTTTTAACAAACTTGGTTTGTTAAATGTAATTCGAAAAGGAAAACAAAAAAACGGCACAATTCGTTATCAGTGTACTGATTGCAAAAGAACTTTTGCAAGGACAATAAATACGCTTTTTTTTCGCAAACATCTGAGCAAAAAAGAAATCATTGCGATAAGCAAACAGTTTGTTGAGAAAAATAGTTTTAGAGGAGTTGCAAGAAGCACAGGGCATCATCTTGATACGGTTAGAAAATTAGCAACAGATGTTGCTAATCATTGCGAACAAATCAATGATTTCTTATTGCATGATGTAAAATTAGGCACACATGAAATTGATGAGTTTTGGAGTTTTGTTAAAAAAAACAAAAAAATGTTACCGAAAAATTTTTCCTAAACACTGAAGAAAGCAATGCATACTCATACTTAGACATTAAAAGAGAAACAAGACTAATCGTTGCATTTTCCGTCGGTAAATGGATACAAGAAACAAGCAATCAAAGATAAAAAAGAACAAATAATTTACGGAGCACATAAAAGAAAAATCTTAGGCAACCCTTCTTTTGAAGAAATAAACATAGCTTACGTTGATGGGCTATGTTCTGCATTAAGAGAAAGAATGAAATTCTCAGTAAGAGAAGCAAAAACATTCGCCAAAAAAAGAAAAACAATCAAAGAACTGCTTGATATTTATCAAGCATATAATAACTTGATATTTGCCAAAAAAGGACAAACACCTTGCATGAAAGAAAATATGGTTTCAAAAATCTGGTCATGGAGTGAATTATTGCATAAAAGACTAACAACATTTAACTAGGTCGGTTTCCAGATTATGCACAATATGTAAAAGAACAGATCGGAAATAAACATTTTGAGGATCTAAAAAAAATAGAAATAAGATTAGGTATAAATCTTAATCTCTCTGATTCGAACAGTGGATGGGTAGCTGAGTTTAATGATATAGAAGAAAGATCAAAAAAAGAAATACCATTTATACTTAAACATTCAAAAGAGAATCCAAAAATACTTGACAGTTGTTTAGGTTCAGGATCGACCTCTATTGGTCTGAAACTTTATGGGATAGAAGATGCTATCTCGAATGATATAGAAGAAGATCTTGTCAACTTTTCTATAAGAGAAGCTGAGAAGATAGGAATTGAGCTGGATATAACAAGATATGACTGGAGAGAATTAAATAAATATTTTCACGATAAATTTGACATTGTGTGTTGTTTAGGTAATTCTCTAACATACTTATTCAAAAAAGAGGATCGGATAAAAACACTAAGCAATTTTCATTATTCATTAAAAAGAGATGGAAAATTAATTATTGACGAAAGAAATTATGCAGAGATATTAAAAGGCAACTTCAGAACAACAGGCAAGGGACCATATACAGGATATGATAATGTTAAAATACAACCAATTTATTATGAAAATAATATTTTAATAATGCAGTATAGTACAAAAAATAATAAAACATATCATTTGATATTATATCCATTCAAAGAAGGAGAATTAGAGAGTTTGCTTAGAGAATCAGGCTTCAAAAATATTAAGAAGTACGGGGATTATGAAGAAAAATATAACTCAAAAGAAGTCGAGTTTTATACTTATGTTACAGAAAAATAAGATAAAAGAGCATTGATGATACTTTTCATCATATGATGAGTCTATTCAATACTATAGATTCACATTTTTCAAAACATTAATAAATTTCTTCGATTAAACATCATTATGACCATATTCTTTCCAGGTATAGCGGGGGATTATGAATCTGTATTAGATGGAAGAGCATCAGGAGGATTGATAATCAATGATTCATTGATCATTGACCCAGGCATAGGATTTCTTATTAAATCTGGATTGAAGAATGCAGACCAGATTCTCATATCTGACAAGGATCTATTGTATTGCAATGATGCAAATGCCATAATTAAAAGATTCAATGCAAAGATTGTCAGTGAGACAGATGATATAAAGCAGATCGGGAATTCTTTTAAAATACTGACTAACAAATACTTTCTAGGATATATACATAATCCTAAATTGACAAAAGCATTCGCAGAGGAATTCAAGGATATGAACATCCTTGTCATAAGGACTGAATCAACCTCTATAGAAGACATGATAAATCTTATTGAATATGTAAATCCTGAATTAGCAATATTGACAGGATTCAGGCATAATATTGATCCACTATTATTTTCTAGACATGTAAAGGATGAATTAAAGAAATATAAGGAGCATCTAAAGACACAGATAATAGCAGCAAAAGACGGAATGAAGATCAATCCAGATTCATATAATATAAAAATAAGGCAGAAGAGCTTGAAAGGATTCATATGAAAGCTCTCTCATTAAAACAGCCGTTTGCTGAACTTGTTGTATCTGGAAAGAAAAAGATTGAACTAAGGAAATGGAACACAAAATTCAGAGGAGAATTCCTGATACATGCATCAAAGATTCCTGATAAAAAATCAATGGAAAAATTCGGATTCAAGGAATTGCCATTAGGATGTATTGTCGGAAAAGCAAGGCTTGTTGATGTGAAGCATTACGCAAATGATGCAAAAAGAGCCAAGGATAAATCATTGCATCTTGCTGATGGAGATTGGGGAGATTATGGATTCATATTAAAAGATGCTAGGAAAATAAAGACAATACCTATTAAAGGTAAACTTGGGTTCTGGGATGCTGGAGTAATGAGGACTTAAAATGCAAACTATTGATTTAGTGATAATATTTGCCTATCTGATAGGATTGTTTATTTTTGCAATATACATTGGAAGAAAATCAAACTTGGATAATTATCTTGTTGCTGGAAGGAAATTCAAGACAATATTCTTAGTATTTACTACATTATCAACAATGGTTGGCTTAAGTACAGTAATTGCAGCGGCATCAGCCACATATTCAAGCGGGATATCATTCATTGCCATGGCAACATGTCTTATTATGACTGGCTATGTGCTAGTTTTTTTATTTGCTAAAAAAATCAAGATATTCGGAGATAAATTTAAAGCCCATACAATGGGTGATTTCTTAGCAGTCAGGTACTCTCAGCGTGCAAGAGTAGTTGGGAGCATTGCAATAATTATATCTTATTTTATATTCTTTGCAGGATTGCTTCTTGGACTTTCGCAAATATTCCAGATATTTAGCGGGACAGGATTGTTCTGGTCATTGGTATTTGCAATGCTTGGAGTAATAATTTACACAACAATATCTGGAATTAAAAGTGATTTCTATACTGATATAATACATTTCATTGTCATGATGATAGCATTAGTCATAATAATGATCCCGATAATGCTCATAAAAACCGGAGGCTGGGCATTATTCAGTAATTTGCCGAATGGCTTTACAAATATATATAATTTTGGAGGAGCAGGATTTTTCTGGTTTGGAATACTATTAGGATTTCCTGTATTTCTGCTCTATATGGAAATATGGCAGAGAATTTATGCAAGTAATAATCCTAAAACTGCAAGAAAAATAATAGCATGGTCTGCAGCACTTACAATACCTTTCCTTTTGATAGCATTAATAGTTGGTTTAGCTGCAAGAAAATTTTTGCCTAATATCAATCCAGATTATTCATTTCTGCTTGTGATAAAAACATTCCTTCCTGCAGGATTGCTCGGTCTTGCTATTGCCGGATTGATTGCAACAATACTTTCAACTTTGAACACTACGATAATGGTAATAAGCGCAATATTCACAAAAGACTTTTACATGACTTTTATAAACAAACATGCAAGTGATAAAAAATATTTAAGAGTCGGTAGGATAATAACTTTATGTGTTAGTGTTGTTGGCATATCTATTGCCTTTTTATTTCCAAACTTAGTAGAACTTGCAGTCGCAGCCAACGAAGGACTCATTGTTTTAGCTCCAGCAATAATTGGCGGATTCATCTGGAAGAGAGCAAATGAGAAAGCAGCATTCTATTCCATATTGATAGGATTGATTATCTTATGGGGATCATATGCATTCATAGGAAAATACTCATTCATACCTGCATGTATTGCGTCATTGATATTGTATATAGCAATATCATTATCTTCAAATCAGCAACACAATAACCCATCCGGTTAAGTATCTTAGTGTGACAAACAGGATTATCTGACTTTAAGATAGTTCTTTCAACAGCAAAATTAATAAATTCCGTCAGGTATCCGGAATTATGGCTAGAGGTTATGAACTAAAAAAGGATACTATCATCATTTACAGAGAACTTACTATGCTAGACCTGTTTTTAAAGAAATTTCTTGGGATCCTGAAAAAACACTCTGATTATTTGGTTGTGAGCGGTTTTGTAAGTATATCAACAGGAAGAACAAGAGGAACAGAAGACATAGATGTCATCATTCCTGTAATGAGCAAAGACAGCTTTGATGAATTGCTCAATGATCTCATAAAAAATAATTTTTGGTGCTATCAAGGAGACACTTCAAACGAGGTATTTGAATATATAAAAAATCTAGAAAGCGTGAGATTCGCTAAAGTCAATGAAATGTTCCCAAATATTGAATTAATCCCATTTAACAGCACAAAAAAAGCAAAATCATTCGAGTTCAATCATCCACAAAAAGTAAAAATAAAGAGTTTTGAGTTCAAGATTCCACCAATAGAATTTGAAATCCTATACAAAGAGCTGGTGCTGGCAGGCAGAAAAGATGTGGAAGATGCAAGGCATTTAAGGATATTTTTTTCTGAAATAATTGATGAAAGGAAATTCAAGGAATACAAACTTATAATACTTTGTGAACTGAAATGAAAATACTCAATGAAATGGATTATGTTGAACTTTATGCCAAAAAATTAAAAATAGATAATAAGCTCTTTCATAATCAAAAAATGCTAATAAATTCCCAGATAGAAGGAAGCTCTTCCTTATTTAATAATATGTTCAAGAAAAATTTTAAGCAACAGGCAAGAGAATATCTTAGGGGAATCGGATTAATAAATTAGGAGCTCATGAATTCTATACCAGCAATACCACAACCCATCCAAGTAAACATCCTACTGTGACAAATGGCATTGCTGGATAGAACCTATGCATGTTATTTTCCAATATATAGCTTCATGATCAAATCTCTTGTCTTCTTAGAATAAGCAGTCAGATACTTTACTAGCTTTTTCTTATTGATTCTTTTCCTGAAATTCATTAAAACATCATCAGAAATATTCTGCTTGAAGACCACCATATCAATGAATGTCTTTTCTATACCAGAATATGGAAGATAAAAATCTCCATCCAGAACATATTCAAATCCGAACATGAATTTTTTGTCAGTTCTTCTTATCATAACATTAGAGCCAAAAATGTCTCTAGTTCCACTCCTAACCTTTACTGAAGTAATTATAACAGGCACTGATGCTTGATCCCATAATCCATGAAAACTAAGTGCAGACTGCAAACCAAGATATGCGGGATTAAAACACATTACTGATAATGAATGATCATCATATTTAGAATATTTCCCTTTTATAATCTTCTTAATTTTCCCTTGTATAACAAGATTTGAGACAAGCAGCTTTGCATAATTATTATCCTGTTTCTTTACTCCAATAATTCTTTCTATTGATCTTAAATCTACAACAGGGCTTTTATCAAATAATTCCAGTATTTGTTTTATATGTTTGGATTTTCCCATTTTCTTTTTATGTATTCTATCATTTCCTTAGCTGATGGAATAATTCCCTCAATGATTATGGCCTTCAAATCAGATTCATCTATTGGAGGCGCATATTTCTTAATCAAAAGCCTAATCTCGTTCTGGATAAATTCTCTATCCTTAACTAATTTCAATAGAAAGAAGACATCCCATAAATCTCTTACCTTTCTTCTCTTCATATATGTAAATGATTTCTCCTTTACAAGCTGTTCAACAGTCAATCCGTATACTGAAATTATAGATCCATCAATTTTCTCATAATCAACTATCACTCCAGAAATTCTTTGGAATGCAGCTTCAAGTCTTACATTCACCCTATTATAAACCATCTCTGAATAAACACTTCTTTCTGATATCTTTTTTTTAAGTATAACAAATCCTTTTCTTTTCAGATTCTCAAAAATAATCTCCACATCATCGGCTTTCTGGAAATAGAAATCCAAATCTTCAGAGAATCTCCTGCCATAATAGCATCTCCAGATTGAAGTTCCGCCATGAAAGACTGCATGAGGTACTGCTTTATATACTTCTTCAACTATTAAATCCTGAGCAAAGGCAATCTGCCTATGCGATTCTTTCCTTATTCTATTGGCAAGAGGTATTTTTTCTCTCATTTTAGTTCAAAACTCAAAATAACACTATTAACAATAGATATATATTTATATATCTTTCGTTTATATTATAAATTAGGCCATTATATTCACGAATCAAATCAACAGCACAATAACCCATCCTATTAAGCATCCTGTTGTGACAAATGGCATTGCCGGGTAGAATTTATCTTTCTTGGCAAAGAAGAATAATAATGCAAGGGCAATTGTTGTTGTTAGTATCATTATTGATGATTGCATGAATGCCTGGCTTTTAGTCAATCCTTCAACCAATAATCCTTCCATTACAGCTCCTGTCAGTATTAATGGGAATACAACATCTCCACCGCCAAGAATTGCTGTCTTTGGCTTTTCAGATACTGATTGTTTTGCAGCTTTTGTTTTTACAGATATTTTCTTCATCTGTTTCATCTTATACGGAATCATCAATCCTGCAAAGATATTGCTTTGAGTCTGGAACTTAGCCATCTTGATCATATGCTTTGATTTCCATACAGCATACATGTCATACAATGATATAACCAGCAACAGCATTATTGACCAGAAAACATCAAATATAGGAACTAAAAGAACTGCAATGCCCGCATATATCAACACTTCAGTAATATTATGTATAACAATATTTGTCCTGAAGATCTTCCATGCTGCCAATATTAATGCAATAAGCATAGCTGCATCATATACAAAATACCATCCTGTTTTTACAATAACTCCTATTGATATGGACATTGCCATCCATACAGCAAGGAAAAACCAGAACTTCCAAATATTCACTTTCTTGAATCTTGCAAGTATCAATACAAGGATTGTTCCTATAGCAACTCCAATGATAAGATAAAGAAAGCTTCCTGCACCTTTGGTCTCTGGTCTTGGGCCTAATGATGTATCTTCATGAGCAACAACAATATTTCCAGCATCATCCTTTAATACTGCAGCATCAATGTTTATCAACCATAATCCTGCTACTTGTGCTAAAATAAAGAATACCAATAAAGTTATTGTGATTAATAAATTATGCTTCATTTTTTTAGAGACTTTCTACTCTTTTTAAATCTATTCTCTCTCCAGTGTTTATAGAATTCTATTGCAGCAGGAATCAACGATACAACTATTATTACACCAATAAATATTGTGAAGTTCTCTTTTACAAAAGGCAGGTTTCCAAAGAAATATCCTGTCCATAAAAAAAACCCTACCCATAAAATACCTCCCACAACATTATAGACTAGGAATCTGAAATAATTCATTTTTCCAACACCTGCAAGAAAAGGAGCAAAAGTCCTTATTATAGGAATGAATCTTGCAATGATTATTGTCTTTCCACCATATTTATCAAAGAATTTATGAGTCCTGTTAAGATATTCTTTATTTAAAAGCTTTGATTTAGATTTAAAGACTCTTGGCCCTATAAAATGCCCAATAGAATAATTGACAGTATCTCCTAATATGGATGCAGCACTCATCAAAATGAATAAGAAAAAGGCATTCATTGCCCCTTGTGCAGATAATGCTCCAGCTGTAAATATTAAGCTGTCTCCAGGAAGAAAAGGAGTCAAGACTAAAGCTGTTTCAAGAAATATCACTATAAAGATAATAAGATAAACCCATAAGCCATAAATATTGATAATACTCAATAAATTAGTATCCAGGTGCATGACATAATCCAGCAAATCAGTAATTAACGACATTAATCCCTAAATACATAAACTATTTAAAAATGTTAAGGAAAATAGATTTATGATTGCATGTTTAACCTC
>DUIB01000041.1 GCA_013330595.1 Candidatus Woesearchaeota archaeon
CTAAAAACATTCGGAGATACTGTTGAAACCAAAACGTTTTTAAATAGCCCTTTTCTCCCAATAAGATTGCAAGTTATTTTTAGTTGATCACTGTCTACGCAATATAAATATTGAGACTGAGCATAAGCTCACGAGGAATATTATGCGATTGGTTGTATCTTCTCATATAAATTCAAGAGAGATATAGCTATATCCATATAATCATTTGCCTTGGTAGTGTAGCGGCCTATCATGAAGCCCTGTCGGGCATGCAATAAAAATGCAGCACAGCAAGGCTTCGACCCGGGTTCAAATCCCGGCCAGGGCGGTTGAAAACCGCCATGGACGGTTCCAGAACGTAAGTTCTGTTATCGGCCAGGCGTATATTGATATTTCGGACGCATCGCGTCCATATGCTGGGTCGGTAGCTCAGCCTGGTAGAGCAATGCACTTTTAACATCATGCAAATGATTAAAGCAATGCATTGGCCGCGAGTTCGAATCTCGTCCGACCCGTAGGAAGGTGTTATGTATGGTAAAAAGGAAAAAATCAAAAACATCAGAAAAACTAGAGATAAAGAATCATGTTCTTGTTCCAAAGCATGAGAAATGCTCTGAATCAGAGAAGAAATCAGTATTGCAGAAATATAAGTGTGATCTCAAAGATCTTCCAAAAATATCTTTATCTGATGCGGCATTATATAATTTGGATGTTAAGGCAGGTGATTTGATTAAGATAGCGAGAGAAAGCGCTACAGCAGGCAAAAGCATTTTTTATAGGGTTGTAATTGAGATTTAATGTTCAAACTATGAAAATTATTAAAAACATGGATGTGAAAAATGAATGATTATTCAAGATTATTGATAAAGAAATATTTTGAAGAGAATTCAATGATTAATGCAGACATCAAGAGCTTTAATTATTTTATTGATGTCGAACTGCAAAAGATAATTGAAGAAAACAGGGTCATTGAACCAACTATTATTCCTAGCAATGTTGAGGAATACAAGATAATTCTTGACAAGATATCTATAACAAAGCCTGAAATCACAGAGGCTGATGGAGCAAAAAGGATTATTTATCCTAATGAGGCAAGATTAAGAAAGCTATCATACAGTGCACCAATATTTATTGAAATAAGCTCTCATATCAATGGAGTCCAGAGAGAAAGCTTCCGAACGCAAATAGGATCAATCCCAATAATGCTTAAATCAAAATATTGCCATCTTTTCGGATTAAGCAAAGATGAACTTATTGATAAAGGAGAAGATCCTGATGATCCTGGCGGATATTTTATTATCAATGGGACAGAAAAAGCATTAGTCAAGATTGAGGATCTTGCTGCAAACAAGTTCCTTATTTCTGAGACTAGCTCTGGTGTTACAAAATATGAAGGCAAGGTGTTCTCTGAAAGAGGCTCATATAAGATTCCTCATCTAATCGAGAAATTAAAGGATGGAATGGTGTATCTTTCATTCACAAGAGTAAAGAGGATCCCAATAATAATCATTGTGAAGGCATTAGGATTAACCAAAGATGAAGACATCATGAAATATATCAATCTTGAGGAATCCTCTGAAGTATTTATCAATCTTTATGAGTTTGTTGACATAAAGACAGAGGATGATGCTGTTGATTATATTGCAAAAAAAATAGGCATAATGCAGACAAAAGAAATCAGGATGGAAAGGACAAGAGAGATCCTTGACAAATATCTTTTGCCTCATATTGGCTTGGAAAAAAAAGACAGGATAACAAAGGCAATGAATCTCTGCAAGTTCATGAGAAAATATATTCTTGTCTATAATCATGTTCTGCCTGAAGATGATAGGGATCATTATATGAATAAAAGGCTAAAGATGTCAGGGGACTTATTGGCAGATCTTGTGAGGGCAAATCTTAAGATACTGATTGGAGACATGCTATACAATTTCCAGAGAATAGTCAAAAGAGGAAAATTCCCTAATCTAAAAGTAATCATTAGAGATAAATTGCTTACTCAAAGAGTCTATAGCAGCATGGCTACAGGAACATGGGTTGGCGGAAGAAAGGGTATAAGCCAGAGGATGGAAAGGCTGAATTTCCTTCAAGTACAATCAACACTTCAAAGAGTCATAAGTCCTTTAAGTGCATCGCAAGAGAATTTTGAGGCAAGAACACTTCATCCAACACAGCTTGGAAGATTATGTCCAGCTGAGACTCCAGAAGGAACTAATATTGGATTAAGAAAAAATCTTGCATTATTAGCATCAATAACGCATGAGATTGATGAAGAAGAAGTGCTGAAAAGCCTTAAGGCATTAGGATTAGAGGCAGCAAAATAATTATGTTGAATAAATATATACTGAAAACATATAATAAGACGTATAGCAAAAAAACGTATAACAAATATAGGTGAATAAAATGACTGATGTTTTTGTGGATAATAAATATGTGGGTAGTGTCAAAGATGGCCATAAGTTCAGGGATGATATAATCAATGAGAGAAGAGCAGGAAAAATGCCATCAGAGGTAAATGTATTATTTCATGAAGCTACTGATCAAGTATTTGTAGAGACCTCTAAAGGCCGAACAATAAGACCATTGATTGTTGTAAAAGACGGAAAATCCACATTAACTCAAGAGATATCAGACAAGCTCAATAAGAATGAGATGCAATGGTCTGATCTTATCAAGATGGGTGTTATTGAATATCTTGATCCTTCAGAGGAAGAGGATGCATTAGTGGCTTTTTATGAGAATGAATTAACAGCTGAACATACTCATTTATCAATAACCCCATTAGACATTCTAGGTTTATGTACAAGCTTAATTCCTTTTGGACAATTCAATCAAGGAGTTAGGTTAAGCCAGGGTTCAAAGAATCAGAAGCAAGCAGTCGGATTCTATGCTGCAAATTTCTTTCAAAGAATTGATATGGATGTAAATATATTGCATTATCCGCAAAATCCTGTTGTAAAGACATTAATGCATGATGTATCTGATTATTATCAGCATCCATCTGGACAGAATGTTGTTATTGCAATAATGCCATATGATGGCTATAACATGGAAGATGCTGTTGTCATAAATAAAGGATCAGTTGACAGAGGTTTAGGTAGAAGCACTTACTTTAGGCCTGTTGTTTCAGAAGAGCTAAGATATCCTGGAGGCTTAATGGATGAGATAAGCATTCCTGATAAAGATGTCAAAGGTTTCAGGACAGAAAAAGATTATAGGTTCCTTGAAGAAGATGGGATTGTTTCAGCTGAGAGCAAAGTCCAGGAGGGAGATGTAATAATAGGAAAAACCAGCCCTCCAAGATTCCTTAATAGCATGGATGAATATAATCTTGCAGGTAATGTAAGAAGAGAATCATCAATGACTCTTGAACATGGAGAAAGAGGGGTTGTTGATCTTGTATTATTGTCAGAAAATGAGGAAGGCAATAGGCTTATTCAAGTAAGGCTTAGAGAACAAAGAATTCCTGAGATTGGTGATAAGTTTATTTCAAGACATGGTCAGAAAGGTGTTATTGGAATGGTTGTTCCTGAACAGAATATTCCTTTTTCAGAGAATGGCATGAGGCCAGATATTTTGTTTAATCCTCATGGATTGCCAAAAAGAATGACTGTAGCACATCTTATAGAGATGCTTGGAGGAAAAGTCGGAGCGCTAGAAGGCAGATACATTGATGGAACAACATTTGATTCAGAGAATGAAAAAGATTTACGAAGTGCTTTAGAGAAGCTTGGATTTAAGGAAGATGGAACTGAAATAATGTACAGCCCAATAACAGGAAAACAATATCAAGCTAGAATATACATTGGAAGCATGTATTATCAAAGATTAAAGCATATGGTTGCTAATAAGATGCATTCAAGAGCCAGAGGACCAATACAGTTATTGACAAGACAACCAACAGAAGGAAGAGCAAAAGAAGGTGGCTTGAGGCTTGGGGAGATGGAGAAAGATACATTCATAGCTCATGGAGCATCTCTTTTACTAAAAGAAAGATTTGATTCAGACAAAACAATAGTGCCAATTTGTGAGAAATGCGGCTTAATCGGAATATATGATTCAAGAAAAAACAAATCTTATTGCCCAACATGCGGTGATGCAGTGGAAATGAGCAATATTGAGCTAAGCTATGCATTCAAATTATTCATGGATGAGCTTAGAAGCTTCGGTATATATCCGAAGATGATGCTTAAATCAGAATATGATCCTGCATAATTTCAAATAACAATTAAAGTAATAATTAAAATGGAAATCATAATTAAAAACTCGAAATGGTGATATCATGGTAGACTATGTACATAAAAAGATCAACAAGATTTTGTTCGGATTCATGTCCCCTAAAGTAATAAAGGAGATGGCATCTGCGAAAATTGTAACTCCAGAGCTTTATGATAAAGAGGGTTATCCAGTAGATGGCGGATTAATGGACATAAGATTAGGGGTCATTGATCCAGGACTTAAATGCAAGACATGCGGCGGAAAGCTTAAGGAATGCCCGGGACATTTTGGATACATAGAATTAGCAAGACCAATTATTCATATTAAGTTTGTTGGATTAATATATGATCTTGTAAGATCAACATGCAGGGATTGTGGAAGAATACTTATTCCGAAACAGAAGATTGACAAAGTTAATGAAGATCTTACTAGGGTTGAGCTTGAAGGTGGCTTAACAGCACGAAGAGATAGGATTAAGGAAATGATTGTTGAATTAAAAACAATCTATCAATGCCCTTATTGTAAGGCAAAGCAATTCAAGATATCACTTGAAAAACCAACAACATTCTTAGAGGAAGAAAAGAAATTAAGCCCAATTGAGGTAAGAATGAGGCTTGAAAAGATTCCAGAAAATGATTTATCTGTTTTTGGCATCAATGCAACTGCATTAAGGCCTGAATGGACTGTGTTGACAGTAATGCCTATTCCTTCTGTAACAATGAGGCCTTCAATAACTCTTGAATCAGGAGAGAGAAGTGAGGATGATTTAACTCATAAGCTTGGAGACATAGTAAGAATAAATCAGAGGCTTTTTGAAAATATCAATGCAGGTGCCCCAGAGATCATCATCGAGGATTTATGGGACTTATTGCAATATCATATTACAACATTCTTTGATAATGAAGTAAGTCAATTACCACCAGCAAGACATAGGTCTGGGCAGCCATTAAAGACATTGACAGCAAGAATCAAGTCAAAAGAAGGAAGAATCAGGCATAATCTTGCAGGTAAAAGAACAAATTTCAGTGCAAGAACAGTCATCAGCCCTGATCCAAAGCTAGCAATAAATGAAGTTGGTATTCCAAAGGTTGTTGCTATGAAACTTACTGTCCCTGAAAGAGTAACCACATGGAATATTGAATATCTTAAAGGTTTTATTTCAAAAGGCCCAGATGTTTATCCTGGAGCTAACTATGTAATAAGACCAGATGGCAAAAGGAAAAGAATCACAAATGAAACTAAAGAACAATTACTCGAAGAGATCCAGCCAGGATTTATTGTTGAAAGACACTTAATGGATGGTGATACTTCAATATTCAACAGACAACCATCACTCCATAGGATGAGCATGATGTGCCATAAAATTAAAGTCCTTCCTGGATTAACATTCAGATTAAACCCTGCTGTTTGCGAGCCTTATAATGCAGACTTTGATGGAGATGAGATGAATCTTCATATTCCACAGACAGAAGAGGCAAGAGCAGAGGCTGAAATATTGATGCATGTTCCAACACAAATAATCAGCCCAAGATATGGATTAAGCATTATCGGATGCAACAAGGATGCCCAGACAGGAATGTACTTGTTATCACAAAAAGACTTTAAGCTAACAAGAGAAGAAGCAATAGATATGCTTGCAAGCATTGCAGTAACGGAATTTTCAAGACTTCCTGATAAGGAAATCATTTCTGGAAGAGAGGTAATATCAACATTAATTCCTAAAGATTTCAATTTTCTCGGATACTCGAAAAAATACAAGGAAAACAAGGAAGATCCAGATGCAATAGTTAAGATTGAGAGGGGCGTATTGAAATCAGGAGTGCTAGATAATGCAAATCTTGGAGAAGGACAGGGATTATTGCTAAGAAATATCTATAAACAATATGGCCCAGATTTTTGCTCTGACTTTTTAGGAAAGATCTTTAAGCTTGGAAATGCTGTATTGACTCATACTGGATTCACAACAGGAATTGCAGATATTGATATTGGTCCTGAGGCAAAACAACAGATTCTTGACATAATTGATAGCACTTATGTTGAGGTTGATGAGCTTATTAGGCAGTTTAAGGAAAATAGTCTTGAGACATTGCCAGGAAGAAGCATGCGAGAGACTCTTGAATTGAAGATCCTAGAAAAACTGAATAAGGCAAGAAACAGGTCAGGAAAGATTGTTGCTGACACTGCAAAAAAAAGCTCTGAATTAATGATGATGATACAATCAGGTGGAGCTGGAAATCTGTTGAATCTGGCACAGATGTCTGCTTGTGTAGGCCAACAGGCAATGAGAGGAGGCAGGATAAGCAAAGGCTTTGATAAAAGAACTCTTTCTGTATTCAAGAAAGATGATTTAGGCCCTGCTGCAAGGGGCTTTATTAAAGAAGGATTCAAAGATGGCTTAAAGCCGCATGAATTATTCTTTATGAGCATGACAGGAAGAGATTCATTAATGGATACAGCATTAAGAACACCAAAATCCGGATATCTATATAGAAGGCTTGCAAATGCAATGCAGGATTTGAAGATAAACAATGATTTCACTGTAAGAGATGCAAGCAATAAAATAGTTCAATATGTTTATGGTGAAGATGGTGTTGATGTTACAAAATCAGAAAATGGAAGAATCAATGTTAAAAGGATTATTGATAAGGTATTGAGCGAGGATTAAAATGGAGCATAAAGCATTTAAGGATTATCAGGACCTGATTCCTGAAAAAATATTGGAAGATGTTGAAAAAAGCCTTCCTGAAAAGATTTCAGAATCAAAAGTCAAGAAGATACTTGAGCTTATCTATGAAGAATACAAGAATTCTTTGGCTGAACCAGGAGAATCAGTAGGATTAGTTGCTGCTGAAAGCATAGGAGAGCCTTCAACTCAGATGACTTTGAACACATTCCATTTTGCAGGAGTGTCTGAGATGAATGTAACAACAGGTCTTCCTAGGATTATTGAAGTGCTTGATGGAAGAGCAGAGATAAGCACAAAAATGATGCACGTGTATCTTAAGAAGCCATACTCAGAAGGCAAGGAAATAAAGAAGATTGCAGAATCAATAAAAGAGACAACATTAAAAGAATATATTCAAGAAGTATCTATTGATATTGCAGATTCTCAAATGACCATGGCTCTAGACCAAGATAAGCTTGAAAGGATTGGATTAAAGCTTGGAGCAATAATAAAGATCTTAGAAAAAAGTTTTGCTAAAGGCTATAGTTTTAAGCCAGGAAAAGAGGCAGATAATATACTTGTGATAAAGTCAACATCCAAAGAGGATGATCTTAATAATATCTACAAATTAAAAGAAAAATTACAGGATGTATATATTAATGGCATTAAAGGCATTAAACAAGTGCTGCCTGTAAAAAAAGGCGATGAGTACATCATTGTAACTTCAGGGTCTAATATTAAGGATATATTCAAGCTTGAATTCGTCAATCCTGACAAGACAACAACAAATGATATCTATGAGATTGAGAGAATGCTTGGAATTGAGGCTGCTAGACAATCAATAATCAATGAGGTTGATAAAGTCATTGAAGAGCAAGGCTTGAATGTTGATATGAGACATATAATGCTTATTTCTGATATAATGACTACTTCAAGCACAATGCTTGGAGTGAACAGGTATGGAATAGTCAAGGAAAAGCCTTCTGTGCTTGCAAGAGCATCATTCGAGACACCAATTAAGCATATTATTAATGCTTCAATAAGCGGAGAGACTGATTATTTGAGAAGTGTGATTGAGAATGTTATGATTAATCAAGTAGTTCCTGTTGGTACAGGATTGCCAAGACTAATGGTTAAGACAAAGAAAAAGAAATCAGAGGATTAAAATGCATGAAGAGGAAATAAGAAAAAATCTTACATCAAAAAAGCTAGTTATAGGAAAAGATGAAGTCTTAAAGAATATCAGAAAAGGATTAATGAAAAAAATATTTGTTGCAAGCAATTGCCAGCCAATGCTTATGAATGATCTTAAGAGATATTCAAAGATATCAGATATTGAGCTTTTGGAGACAAAGATTCCTAATGATGAGCTTGGAACTGTTTGCAAGAAACCGTTTTCAATAGTTGTTTTAGGCATATTAAAATGATGGAAAAACAAAAAACAGTGTATGATTTGGAACTGATTAAGATTATTAATCTCTTTGAGAATATAACAAAAGCAAGGGTAAAAGATGCCTTTTATATGAAAGAAGTGCTGACATTTATTGTGTTTGAAGGGGACATGTTCAAGGCCTTGGGAAAAAATCTTGTGAATCTTCATAGGATTGAGGAATTGCTTAAAAAAAAGGTTAAGATAGTGGAGTTTAATAATGATTTAGTTAAATTCACTGCAAACCTTATTTTCCCATATAAAGTCAAGAGCATCACAGTTGAAGACAAGATTGTTACAATAATTGATGATGATACAAAGACAAAAGGCCTGATTATTGGAGCAAAAGCCCAAAACTTAAGGCAATATGAGAGTGTAGTGAAAAAATATTTTGATATTGAGGAGATAAAAGTCGTGTAATATTGGATAAATATATTGGATAAATTTTGGAGGAGAAAATGGCTAAGAAATCATCTGGATTGAATTCAGCAAAAAAATTAAGCAAGAGAAGAAAATTATTTCGATATAATGATAAATGGTTTGTTAAGAGAGTTACTAATTATAAGAAAAGATCAGACCCATTAGAGGGCGCTTCACAGGCTTCTGGAATTGTTCTTGAAAAAACCCAGATAGAGGCAAAACAGCCAAATTCTGCAATGAGAAAATGTGTAAGGGTTCAGCTTATTAAGAATGGCAAGCAAGTGACAGCATTTGCTCCTGGTGATGGTGCAATAAAGCTGATTGATGAGCATGATGAAGTGATGATAGAATGCATCGGCGGAAAGATGGGAAAGACAAAAGGCGATCTGTCAGGAATAAGATGGCAGGTCATTAAAGTAAATGGCCAATCATTGAATGCATTGCTTCATGGAAAGATAGAAAAGGCAAGGAAGTAAAAAGGTTAAAAAATAGGTGATGATAATGGTTAAGACTCAAAAGAAAAAGACAGAGAAAAAAATAGAGCAAAAAAATAAATCAGAGGTCAGGACAGAGAAGAAAGCTGATAAGTCTTCTGTTGTTGCTACAGGTCATCTTGTTTCTGTGGATTATGTTGGGACATTAGACAATGGGGAAGAGTTTGATGCTTCAAAAAACAATGGTCCGATAAAGTTTGTTGTAGGAAAAAGCCAGGTCATTAAGGGATTTGATGATGCTGTTGTTGGGATGAAAGTGAATGAAAAGAAAAAGATCCATATTAGCAAGGAAAATGCTTATGGTGATGTTAATCCTCAATTAATGCATCAAGTTCCTATGGACAAGATTCCAGAAAACATAAGATCTCAAGTAAAGGAAAATGGATTCTTAGTATTACAAGGACATCATGGACAGCATATTCCTGCTAAAGTAGAGTCTATAAGGGATAATGTCATTACATTGAACTTAAATCATCCATTGGCTGGCAAGGATCTTAATTTTGAATTGACGATTGCTGATATTGACAATGCTGATGAATGCAAAGATGAATGCGGAGACAGCTGCAGCTGTAATAAGTAATGTCAATACTTCTAGCTAGTATAGGCAATGATAATAAGGAGAAAGTAATTAGTTTAATTGATAAATTTGATAGGGTTTATCTTGTTGCTAATGAAAATCCTGAGCTTAAGTCAATGAATAAAAACATTACATTACTTCTATTGCCTGAAGCCAGCGTTAAAGAATTGTCTGAAGCGCTTTTTGCAGAATTAAAAAAATCCTTTGCTGCAGAGAAAATATTTGAGCTGGATATTGCAATAAGCATTATTTCTGGATCAGGAAAACTGCATTCAGCAATGCTATCGGCAGTATTGAAAATCGGTTATGGCATAAGAATTGTTGATATTGAGAATAATGAATTAGTTGAACTCTAAAGGAATTTTATATAATCTGCAAACTGGTTCGCAGCATAATATTTGTTTGTCAGTTGAAAACCAATTGATTAATTTATTATACACAAAATCTAATTTTAACCTGTCATAATCATTTTCAGATGTTATAGAAATCTTTTCTTTGTTAAAAGCCTCTTTAAATTCCCCTATTTTATTGTAAATATTATCGTAACTCAATAAATGTATGCCTGTTAATTGGATATCAGACCCATTCAAAAATAAATCATTTAATAAAAAAGTATTATCTTCTTCTTTTTCATAAATTATAAATAATTCGGTTGGCCAATTAATAATTTTCTGTAGAGCAGGAAAATTCTTATAGAAGTCAGATTTTTTGGTAATTGACAATTGTTCAATGTTCATGATGTCAATTTTATTTTTATCATTTTTCCTTCGAATTTTTACATATTTCTTCATAGGATAAGGGTATTTTCCGAAGATACCTTCGACTACTCCTTGGTGTATCTTATCATTTGGGGGATAATATTCTACAACATCCTGTAACCTTAAATTCGCCGTAATCATTTTTTACTTATATAGATCCTATACCCTGATTTTTTTGTAAGCTCTCCCGCATTTCCAAATACTTCAAGCATTTTTTTCTTGAGGCTTTCGCCACCTTTGTTATGCGGAGCGACTATCTGCAATGATCCATTCTTGTTGATATGATGAAAACTCTGCTCTATGAATTGAAAGCAGATCTTTTTTCCTGCAGAAAAAGGAGGGTTTGATAATATTATATCAAAGCTTTTGTCTCTGAATAATGGATTGCTGAAGATATTGCTTTTTAAGACAGTGCATTGAACATTATTTACAGTACAGTTTTCTTTTGCTAATTTTACAGCTCTTTCATTAACATCACACATCCAAACATCGCTATCAGGATAAATCTTTTTGATAGCAATACCAATGATCCCATAACCACATCCAAGATCCAGCACTGTAGCTTTAGCGGATATTTTTGCATTTTCTATGAGTAATTTCGACCCAAAATCCAGATCTTTTATAGAGAACAATCCTGAACCAGAATTGATAGTAATCATTAAATCTTTAATATTTACCTGAAAAATTTCTTTTTTGAATACTGATTTTGGCTTCTCAGTAAAATAATGTTGAGTCATGATTCATCTCGTTATTCCTAAAATCCTGAAACTGAATGCATCAGCAACCCTGATTGATTCATCAACATTCTTTGAATTCAAAACAATACAATTATTATTTGAAGTTATGCTGTTTTTATCTGAAATATTAAACATTACAACCATTAATTTTGAATGAGCATCTTTGCAAGTAATAAACGGGTATAATGTATCATTATATTCTTTTGATATTGCAGACTTTACATTAAAATTGAAAATATCATATTTATCCCCTAATAATCTTGATATTTCAACACCAGCAATAACAATCTTTGTTGTCTGATATGGGTCAACACTTACATATACATTTCCTCTAGGATTATTATTCAAATATAACGCCATAGTTTTTATAGTGTTATTATCAATATAAATATCTTCTGCATCAAACGGTGTATAATAAAATGGGATTGTATAGAGCTGATTTCTTATGTTAAGGTCAAGATACCACGCATTATCCTGGCCTTTGTTGAACACGTAATAATTATACGTTACTTTATTTGCTAATTTTTCATATCTTGGAGTTTTTTTGTTAAATGTTATTAAAAGGAAGATTGCGATAACTACTAATGCTATAACAACTGCAATTATAATTATTTTTTTAGATTTGCGCATTTTAACTCATTATCCCATAGGCTTGATACAACAGCCTGTTTTCAACAGCTATCAATTCCCTTAATTTAGAGTTGATGATAATGCAATTATTATTATTTGTAATTGATAGAGAGGAGCTTATATTAAAGAATATTATTGGATTATAGGTAGTTGTGTTGCTACAGCTTAATTCAGGGATATTATATGTTAAAGATGATTGTGTTATCCCATACAATACTGGCTTAGGATATTTGTTTTGGAGATCAAACCTTGCTGAATCCAGATAGACTAAATCTTCCTTGCTTGAATTAGGGTCAAACAAAAAAGTAATGGCTTGAGCATTGCCTAATAATTGCTTGATGTCTGAAGAAATATTAAGGTATTCAAGCTCTGATGGATAAGATGTAAATTCCATTGCTTTGCCATTTATTTTAGTGCTATATCCTGTATTTGTTATTGTGAATTTTTGTTTTCCATACTTCAGATTATCCTGAGGATTATCAAGGATGACTGCGAAAATACTCAATGTCATTGAAAGTACAATGAACAAAGCGAATCCTATCAGAAAAATCTTTTTATTCTTTTCTTTCCTCATAAAACATCCTCAATAGGTTTTTTCTTATTCTGCATCTTTGTTTCAGTCTTCATCTGCTCTACTTCTTTTGTCAGGTCAACACCTAATTCATTCAAGGCAGCAACATGCATCTGCATTAATTGCTCAATAATCTGCAGGATCCTTCCTAGCTCAGCTCTTTCCTTGCTTAGAGTGCTTAATGATCCTTTATGAAAACCCACTTGCTCATCCTTGCTTGAACTTACTTCCTTCTTTTTTTGATCTTTACTAACAGTCTTTTTAGCCATATTTATCACCAATAAGCGAGGATAATGACTATTTATATATTTTGTGATGAATAGTGCTATATTATATTATGTGAAAAAGTTGTCAGCTAGCGAACTTTAGGATACATTTATCCATGAAAAATAACTCGGTACATATTCCAAAACGATAGCTGTGTGAGCCTGACAACTTTCATAACTAATTTCAATTGAATTGCGTGAGTGCGATGGCAAATTTTATAAATTAATCTCTAATCTGAACATCAATGGGCAGGTAGTTAAACCTGGCATAATGCCCCGTTGGCTCTTACATGAGTAAGGTTTGAAAACTCATGTTTTCAAAATCGGGGAGGCTCCGGGTTCAAAGGGCGAGAGCTTTTTACAAAAAACCTCGGAAAAAGTGAGTGTTGAGGCTAATGCCTCAAGCACTCGGTTACGAAAAATTGGCTCTAGCCTGAAAGTCCCGGCCTGTCCATGTTACTATTTTAATCTCTCGATGCCATTATATACTATTATTCCGTCAGCAGTTATTTTTGTAGTATCGGATTTTCTTGTGAACCAATAATTATTCGTGACCAAGAATACTTGCGTGGTCTGAGTCGCAACGAAGACCCGCAGTTGAATTGGTCCAGAAATACAAATTAAAACCCAAAAGCGAAGTAACATTCATACCAGAAGAGAATGGGATAAGGATGTTGATCTAAAAACCATCTATTTTTTAAATTCTAAATTATGTCTTTCTTCATTATGAAATCAGACAAAGAGCTAAAGAAAGAATTTAAGATAATTGCATCTAAAGATCCTGAAAAGTATTATGCAGTCAATGCTCTAAAGAATAATGGATTTTTAAGACAGCAATGCTCTAATTGCAATAAATATTTCTGGTCTACTGATAAGAGGGATGTTTGTGGTGATGCTGAATGCATGAAGAAGGTTACTTTATTTGAAAAAAATCCTTCAAGAAAGAGGATGTCATATATTGATGTATGGAATAAATATAAGGAGCATTTCCATAAGCTAGGATATTCTGTAATCAATAGGTATCCTGTTGTTGCTAAATGGAATCCTACGACAGATTTCACTATTGCAAGTATAGCTGCTTTCCAGCCTTATGTTATTTCAGGTGAAGTAGAAGCACCAGCAAAAAAGCTTGTTATTCCGCAATTCTGTTTAAGATTCGGGGATATTGATAATGTTGGCATTACTGGATCTCATTTAACAGGATTTGTCATGATAGGGCAGCATGCATTTGTCAAGCCAGAGGAATGGAATCAAGAGAAATTCTTTATGGATATCTACAGTTATGTGACAGGGGTTGTTGGATTATCAAAAGATGAATTAATACTTCATGAAGATGCTTGGGCAGGTGCAGCAAACTATGGGCCATGCATGGAATTCTTCAGTAATGGAATAGAATTATTCAATCAAGTGTACATGATGTTTGAACATAGAGATGAAGGTGATAGGGAATTAAAGATTAAGGTTCTTGACATGGGATTAGGAATGGAGAGGATTGCATGGTTTAGCCAAGGGACAGCAACATCATATGATGCAGTATTTCCAACAGTTCTGGAATATCTTATTGAGACAACAAAAGTAGATTATGATCAAGAGCTTTTCAGAAGCGTTGCACCATATGCATCATTATTGAATCTTGATGAATCAACAGACATCAATAAAGCCTGGAAATCAATAGCAGACAATCTCAGCCTATCAGTTGAGGAATTGAAATCAAAAATACTTCCAATGACAGCTATATATAGCATTGCAGAGCATTCCAGAGCATTGCTGTTAGCAATAACAGATGGTGCATTGCCAAGCAATGTCGGCGGATTCTATAATTTAAGGGTTATTTTCAGAAGAATGATGTCATTCATAGATAAGTTCAAATGGGAAATTGATATGAAAAAACTATTAAGAATACATGCGATTTTCCTTGAACCAATATTTCCAGAATTACAGGAATCTGTAAATGAAGTGAATGAGATTCTTGAATATGAAAAGAAAAAATATTATGAAAACAAGCAAAGGACAAAGGCAATTATTGAAAACATAATATCTAAAAAACAATCATTGGATGTTAATAAATTAATAGAACTTTATGACAGCAATGGCATTGATCCTGAAGAGCTTGCTAAAGAAGCTGAATGGACTGGAATGAAAATAATTGTGCCGGAGAACTTTTATGCGTTAGTAACAGAAAAACATGTTAATAAAGAAAACATCACTCAAACAAAAAAGGAAAAGCATTATGATGTTGATGAATTCCATACAGAGGCATTGTATTTTGAACATTTTGATCTGGTTGACTTTAAGGCAAATGTGCTGAGAATAATTCATGATATAGAGGAGAATAATTATAAAATTATACTTGACAAGACTGCTTTTTATCCTACATCAGGAGGGCAATTGCACGATATAGGCAGTTTAAATAAATGCAAAGTACTTGATGTTTTCAAGCAAGGATCAGTAATAATTCATGTTCTTGAAGAGGTTGATTTTAAAGAGCATCAGACTATTCATGGAAGAATAGATTTTGATAGAAGAATACAGCTTGCTCAGCATCATACAGGAACCCATATTTTGAATGGGGCATGCAGAAAAATCCTTGGCAACCATATTTGGCAAGCAGGTGCATCTAAGACATTAGAGAAGGCAAGGCTTGATATTACTCATTATGAGAATTTGACTGAAGAACAGATTCAAGATATTGAAAAACTTGCAAATAGAATAATTAAGGAAAATCTTCCTGTGTATAAATCATTCATGAAAAGAAATGTTGCAGAAGCAAAATATGGATTTAGGCTATACCAAGGAGGAGCTGTGCCGGGAAAAGATCTGAGGGTTGTTGAAATTCTAGGTTTTGATGTTGAGGCATGCGGAGGAACACATCTTGACATCACAGGAGATGTAGGTCAGATAAAGATTTTGAAAACATCAAAAATACAGGATGGTGTTGTAAGGATTGAGTTTACAGCAGGAACAGCAGCAGAAAAAACAAAAATCGATGCAGGAAATTCATTAAATGAAATTGCAAAGATACTTAATTGCGAAATTAACCAAATCCCGGCAAGAACAGAGGAGCTTTTTGAGAAATGGAAAAAAATAGTTAAGAAAAATTCTCAAGAGCCATTCAAGCTAGAATCCACAGAATCAACTGATGAAGGCAATGATAAGATCTTGATTAGAACAGCCTCAATATTAAAGACTCAGCCAGAAAACATAATCAAGACAATAGAAAGATTTCTAAGAGAGATCTATGAGAAGACTAAATGATTATGAATTAAGAAAGATTTTGTAATTGTCTATACGAAGATTTCTGTCACATGAATCTATAGCATTAACTAATTCAACTTTCCTATTATAATCTTCTTCGCTAAGATTTGATTTGTCTAGATCTGTCATATGGTTCCATGGTTGATTATTTATAATCTTGTAAATATGATTATTCATATTATAGAGTATTTCAAGATTATCCTCTATAGTACACTCTATATTATTTTCTCTGCTAAAATTTTCTTTGTCATACCTGAAAACTAGATTATTGTCATTAAATCTTATGCCTCTGCTCTCAAGATTCTTTTTTGTTTTAGTGATATGGTCATCATAAAAAACATCACTTCTTGATGTGACAAAGAAAAATCTATCAATATCTTTGAAGTTATTTGTTACTAACCTATAGAATTCATAAAATCCTTCTATCAAAGGCAGATTTGTAAATTCAGGAGTATTGCTTAAATATCTCAAAGAATTGTGTATATCTGCTGATGTAATGCCCTTCTCAACTAAAGGCAGTGTTTTACTTACTCTATATTGTACCATGTGCTTAGGTTGTAGATTCAGGTCAATACCGAGAAATCCTTTAATGTATTGATTAATCGATTTAGCATGGCTAGGCTTGAAATCAAAAACTGAATCATCTAGATCTATCAATACATTTTTCTTAGGATTCATTATGATATTTAAGATGCTTTGGATGCTCATAAGGACAGAAATCTTAACTCATTTATAATATTTACTGCTGAGTAATATGTAGCAGTGTTGCTTTTTTTTTGTTAATGTGTAGTTAGATTATGATAAATCTTACTATAGCAAAAGACATTAATTATCGGAAGTGATTGTCTTTTGCTTATTAGGTAAAGACATACAATTTATTACGAATATTAATGTCTTTACCTATAATTTGTCATTCACAATATTTATATATAGTTAACATGAATTTAGATGATGCCTCACGTTATAAGAGAACAACACATCGGTGAATTATGCGCTAGTTGCAAGAAGCCTCACGGAAATCATATTGAGATCATGCATAATCATCATAAAGTCTATGAGATCATCCAATGCCAATTCTGTGATTATAAGATGATAAGAAGGAAAGAAGAGCAGGAATTCAATAATAGATTCATGTATATGTAGTTATTTTCTTAATGTTGTTATTACTGGCTTTTCTCTGATTATTACTGTATGCTCAGACTGGCTAACAAGGCCATTATTAACTTCTAGCAATGGAGGGAATTCCTGCAGTATTCCGACATTTCTTAATTCATTGAATGCAAGCCTTATCTTTGCTTCAGAGTGATTAAGCCATCTTGTTGTAAATGGCAGTCCATTGAAGGCTTGGATGTCTCTTAAAATCTCCCTTGCGAATTGGCTTCTTACTGGCTTGAATTTATGTACAGAGAAGATTGTAGGATTGCTGCTCTCATAGATCATTCCATGCCCATTGGTTGCAAAAGGCTCAATTGCAATCAATTGGTTTTCCTCTAATTCAGTCTTATCATTTGTATTAAAATTTGGTATAGTTGGATGTTCATGGACTGAATATTTTCCCAAACCATGACCTGAAAGGTTCTTTATAGGGCTCAAATCATGCTTTGCAATGCTCTCTTGGATTATTAATCCTATTTCACCTAAAGTGATTCCTAGTCTTAAGATCTTAATGGCATTTTCCAATGCCTCTTCAGAAGCCTGCTTGATCTTCTTCAATTCATCATATTTTTCATTATCATCAAATATTACAGTTATGGCTGTATCTGCAACAATCCCATTAATATGAGTTCCAAGATCTAGCTTTATTATATCAGTCTCTTTGAATGTTGTAGGATCATCCTTTAAAGAACAATAATGTGCTGCAATATTATTAATTGCAATCTGGGCAGGAAAAGCCATTCCAGCACCCTGATCCTTGATGAAAGACTCAACACTATCAAGAACCTCAACCATTCTTGCATTAGGCTTGATCAATGATTTTCCTAATGTAATTGCTTTGGCTGCTATCCTTCCAGCCTGCTTAGCATCATCAATTTCAGATTCATCTAGTATCATGATTGATAAGAGAAATCAGGTATTTATAAGTTTTTTTACTTCATGATATCATACATTGCTGTTCCTAGAGATGTGATCCAAGTAGCTGTCATTCCCGGGGTATATACAGGATATTGTTCTTTCATCTCCTTGAATGTGCCGAATTTATTCTTCACATATGCTACTCCACCAATTATAGTTGCTGCTATGCATACTTCTTCAATTGTCTTAAATCCTGAATTATAGAAATCTGGCAATAATCTTTCTGTTAATAACTGTGTTCCTCTTAATACTGTAAATGTTCCTCCCGCACCGTATATTCCTGCTGAAATCTTTGGATGACTTTGCATAAATTCAGGAGCCTTATCATTTACAGCATGAAATAATTTGTCAACTATTTTATATAATAAGGGATTTTTCATTTTAATAAACAATCGCTACAACAACCCTTTGTATTTGTTCAAATCTGATCTTTCCTGGATCAGGGCTTGGATTATTGTCTCCTTTTAGGATAAAATAAGCTCCTTGCTCATCTTCATTCTTTTCTATGATTCTATGGATTATTGTTCCATCCGCATATTCTGATTTATAGCTTATGATATCTCCGACTTTAATATCATCAACACTTTTAGGTCTTATCTCAATTGCATTTGCCCTTGAACTTAATACAGGCTCCATACTATGAGTGTCTGTAAAGGTTGCCCATTCAGCATTCTTCAGATCAAGAATGACTTGGCTATTATAAACAAGGATTTGACTTTCCTTGATCCAATCATTAGGACTCTCCTTAACATCAACTAAACCAAATTGATCAGGATTCTCAATGTTAAGATCAGCATAGATATTGCTGCTAAAGAATCCTAGAGCAAATATGATTCCGATTATTAAGATTTTAAGGAAGGTGTTCATTTTTTTTGATATGTTTCGGCTTGTTTTTTTAATGAGTATTTATCTTCTTGATATATTCCAAATCCCATTAATGCTAAAAAGGCGCCTGTGCCTAATGTTAAATGCAATAGATCTTTAGTATTTTGTTCATATACTTCTCTTGTCATGGTTTTTGCATCAAAATAATTATAGTCATTGATTCCATGACCTACACTTATCATTCCAGCCATCGCTATCGGTATTGTTATTAATCCTATTAATCCGCTTTTGCTCATTTTTACCCTCCTAGTTTTTGATATGCATGCTCTGATGTTAAATTTAGTTGATACTTTTCAGCATGTCTTGATTTATAACTTTCAATTAATTTTGTTATTTTATTACTGAAATTGCCAATGATTAATTTAACTTTGCCGATACTTGCTAGATCGGATTTATTGCTCATGTCATAGCAAGTGTCGTTTAAGTATAAAGTTTGTTTCATTTTATCCTCCTAATCCTTATATTGTGTAGATGTTATGTAACTATTACTCTGATAATTACTATTTTGATTATTGTTTGAGACATATGTGTCTTCTACATGTTCATCAATGCTATGACATCTGCACATAATTTAAACCCCCTACAAGTATGCTAAATGTCTGTATTTATAAAGTTTTCGATTTATTTGTTACTTAGAAGTAGTTATATTCGTTCTTCCATTGCTATGGCTTCAAAGACCTCTGATGCAGCCCCAATGAATTTCTCTTCATAATCAGTATCGATGACTGCTCCTGAGGCAAAGACATGCCCTCCTGAACTGCCATGATTGATCTTCTCAATAATAGCCTGGATGATCTCTTTCAGATTAACATTCTCAGGATTTCCAGTGATCCTCAAGGAGATCTTTGTTGTATTGTCATCATTTCTTGCAAGACTTAAGATAAACATGTTCTTCTCAATATCAGGGCTTTTAGATAATATCGATCCGAGAGTTCCTATCATTGTCGGCATCACTTCTTCCTCTGCATTGATTATTATGAAATTCTTCTTCTTTATTATCTTATCAGGATTATCCTTATACCAATTGATTGCATTTACGATCTCTCTTCTATAGCTTGATAAATTCTCAACAGCAAGATTTTTCATTTTCTTATCATTAAGGCATGCTCCAATGCCAATAGATGCTTTTCCAAGCCTTCCACAACTATTGAGCAATGTTGCAAATTCCTTTGCATCCCTAAATGGAGAATCATCAACTTCATTTATCAATAAATAATTATTGCAGAATATCTCTTTGCTATTAATATCTTTTTTCATAATAATCCCTGCAATAAGCTTTTTTTGCTCATCCTGAGTCAGGTCACTGATTTTCTTGAATCCATTTTTCAGCTTAGGATTAATGCCAAGACTTAATAGAAAATTAATAGCTCCAGATTCAGAGCCTGTTATGCCAGGAATAACAATATCAGATGAATACTGCAATAATTTATGTATAGGCCTTGTCTGGACCCCAAAAAATTTCAAGCCACGCTTGACTTCAATAAGGTTATTCTCAATTGCAATCTTCAATATCTCATCATTAAGCAATTGAAAACCATTATTTTCCTGAACATCCCCGATAGCGCCGACAATAGCAATTCTTGCCATGTCAGTATTATCAACTAATTCTCTTGTGAAAAGAAAAGCAACTCCTGCACCAGAAATCTCTGTTGATCCATCAATGTCAAACAAATGGGGATTAACATGAACAATATTTTCATAGATAACATCCGATTGAGGATGATGATGATCAAGGATGAATATTTTTTTATTATCAAGAATCTTTCCTATGCTATCGATTGATCCAGATCCTAGGTCAACAAAAACAAAATATTTCTCATTCTCATCCTGCAGCAATTTCAATGATTCATCAGTCAAGGTAGGAAGGATTGACAATGAATATTTCCTGTTCATCTTTATTAATCCATTGACTGTTATTGCTGAACTGCATATTCCATCAGCGTCTAAATGCCCTATGACTTTTATTGATTCATTCTTCGGTATAGAATTAAATGATTCAGCAGAACTCTTGATGTGTTGCTTGAATTTTTCATAATTTTGCATATTGAAAGGCTTTTTGTTTAGTTTAAATATTTTTGCTTTATCCTTATTAATCCCTTATTTACAGTGCATTGGCATAATAGTCCTTCATTGTCTTTTAGCATTGATTCTTTTTCAGTCAGCGGAGAAAGATTTTCATAGCCTTCAAGAATATATGCCTCACAAGTTCTGCAGAAGCCATTCATGCAGCCAAAGCTTATGCCTAACTGTTCACAGGCTTCTATAATACTGCTGTTTTCTGGTACTTCAATGGAATTATCATTAAAAAAAATAATTGCCATTATACATAAAGCTTTGCCTTACTTACATCATAAGTCCAGTCCTTAGCTAATCTTCCTGTTCTCTTATAGTATTTGATTAATCTCTGGATCTTGCTTTCTGTGATCTGCATTCCTCTTAAAGCAACCTTGTCTTGCTTGTTCTCTTCAAGATGCTTCTTGATCATTATAAGTTTTTTAATCAATGCCAAAAGGTCTTCAGGCATCGGATTTAATGATTTTTTATCATCTAATATCTTTGTTATTGATTTTCCGCATAACACTTTTATATCAGGGATTCCATAAACATCTCTCAAATGCAGTCCGATCTGAGAAGGGCTTTGGCCTTCTTTTTGCAGCTTCAATATCAACATCTCAGCTTCTTTTGCTGAATACCTGTTCCAGCTAGGAACAGTTTTCTTTATAGGCTTTTTACTTCCAGCCTTTCCTTTTGCTCCACTGTATTTTCTAGCCATTTTATTACCTCATTAGTATAAGCTGAATTAGAATTATCTCTATATCCAGCATAGTCTCGTTTTGCAACCAAACTATCTTTCAATCATAGGAAAAGGAGGGTATTTATAAATTTTTCTTATGCCTA
>DUIB01000048.1 GCA_013330595.1 Candidatus Woesearchaeota archaeon
GACACTTAAGAAGTTTACTTAACAGGTCAATAACCATTAAAAGGTAACAACAAACTATTTCAGAAGCCACTTCCACAACGGAATATACTTAATATTGCATTTTGTTCCGAACCATTTAGATTCTACTTCTTTTTCTTGCTCATTATTTATTATAGTCAAATTCTTGCATTTGAACTCCTTACTAGCCTTAAGCAACACCCTCTCCTCTCTTTTTCTCGTATCCAAACTAGAAGTATCATAACATACCTGCATTAATTCCTTAACCTTGCCCCCACCAACTAATACAAAATCCACCTCTTCCTTCTCAAGATTCTTCCAGTAAAATATTTCTTTTTTCCTTCGCTTCAACTCTATAGCCACAATATTTTCATATAACGCACCATAATTGCCGGAAAATTTTGTTGATATAGCATTAATGAATACATTATCAATAAAATATACTTTTCTTGGATACTGCATACGATCCTTTACTTTATACGAAAATATCGACACACTAAAATAAAAATATGATTTCTCCACATAACCTAAATACTTTTGAATGGTTTCCTTGCTTGCAGAATATCCCAGACTCTTGAGAGTGTTATATGTCTTGCTTATAGAAAACTCTTTAGAACTAAGTAACAACATAATAATCGCCTTTAACAATTGCTCATTCTTAATCATAAACCTATCTATTATATCTCTCTTGATTACAGTATTATAGTACGATTGCGCCAATTCAAATTTTTTATCCTTATCAAAAAGCACTATTTCTGGAAGCCCGCCATATATCAAGTATTCATTAAGTGAACGCAATAGTTTTGGCTTTTCAACATCAGAATAATCCACAGTCTTCATATCAAAATGCACATCTTTAAACACGAGAAATTCTTTAAATGATAATGGAAAGACTTTAATTTCAAGAAATCTCCCTCTCAATTCAGTAGGTATCTCTTCTTCAGACATTTTTGATGACGAGCCAGAAACAAATATCTTAACATTCTCAGTATCATAAATCCTCCTCAACCACTTGCTCCATCCAGGAATGTTATGTATCTCATCTAATAATAAGCACTTGACTGGTTTGTCAAAAAACTCTTTCATTGTTGGCAACAATTCTGTCAAAAATTCTGTATTTAACGGAATACGTTCATCCTCAAAATTTATGTGGATAATCTCTTCTTTAGGAGAGTTTTTCATTAGGCCTGTTGCAAAATCATATAATATGAAAGTTTTTCCGACACGTCTGAATCCATTAAGTACAATAATCTTATTAACTTTTAGAGATAAATAATCATTAAGATTAATATCTCTATGCACACATTTAGGTAGATTCCGTCCAACCCATTCGACTAAAAGGCGTTTAATAACTTTTTCCATAGTACAATTATGATATACTTTTGTACTATTTAAAAATTTATCGAAAATAGACACAAAATTACTGGTCACACTACAAAGATAAAAAAAAATTAAACACTATATAAACAGAACATATCAACAGAAAACTCATTTACAACAACCTCTACCCCTTTATTGAGTGATATATATAGACTCTATACTCTCAATAGTCTTTTGTAGCCCTGAAGATTTTTTATAGAATACAACTTAACTATCTTCTCTTTTCCATTATCCTGTCTTGACAATCTTTCTATAAATCCTCTTGAACTGCGTATTTGGCTATTTATGAAATCATTATGAAATTTTCTCCATTTATTAGGATTATCCTTAACAAAATTCGCCCATCGCCCAACAAAATCCGCATGACTCACATCTCTCATAGAAGATCGAAATACACATTACGTATATAAAGTTTATTCTGTGGTTCAGTATACATTAGATATTTATACTTCAAAGGAAATTTTCAGCCAAAACAAAGATAATTTTTCAAAACATTTTTATATGGCTTGCTCTTTAAGAGACAAGAGGTGATTTTATATGGATAGAAGGATATATGCAATTCTTGCAATATTTGCAATCATAGTTTTGGTCTCAGGATGCGGAACCAAGGAAAAAAACAACACAGATAATTCTAAAGATGATCTTCAAGACACAGGAACAGTAGATGGCACCCAAGACACAACAGATGTTCCAGTTGTTAAGACTAAGTATAATCAATTGTTTGATTATGCCAAAACAAGCAATTTCCAGTACAGGATAAGCACTAACATAGATGAAAAACGCAATAGCATTGATACAGATTATGTTATTACATCAGAAAAATTTGATGCAAAAGATGCCTGGCTTTTGACAACATCGGCAAGCACTGAAACAGGAATTGTCAAAACTAATATGTGGATAGACAAATCCACTCATAAGTGCCTGAAATGGGAAAGCGCTATCGAGAATGGTGAGCAAAAGACACAACAGCCAGGAGCATGCCCTGTTACTGGACTGAATTCCGCTGAGTATGGCAATGGAGAACTCTCAAATATGGGTTCAGAGGAAGTCAATGTGCCTGTAGGGATATTCAATGCAACAAGATATGAGTTAGAGGGCATAACATTCTGGACTGTCCCAACAATTGGTGTGCCTGTAAAAGTAGTCTATAACGATGGCACTGTAAAGATGGTATTGATGAAATACTCATAAAACCAAATTTTTTTATTATTTATTTGTCCAAAGCATATCTTCTTAAGAACAACCAACACAAATAATATTACATACATAACATTATTTCCGATAAATTTATATATTAGTTGTTATGGATAATAGTATGGAAAGGATATTTACATTAGAGAAATTCGCTGAAGAAAAAGGTCTCGCAAAACAATCTGCTCTAAACCTGCTTTCAAAGATGAAAAAGCAAAATCTAGTCCACACATCAGGAGGAGCTAAGCAGAAAAGATTATATAAAGTATTTGACTGGCCACAAAGGCAAACAAACGGGTTTTACGACATCATTAATAGGTATAGCCCTGAAAAGCTAGTGCCAAAATTCCAACACTATGCATATGGAAGATACAACATAGAAAATGCCATAATTGACGGATTGAAATTAGGCGACATAAGAACCAAAGAAGCTACAATGCATTTATTTAGGCATGTAAAAAACTGGAAAGTGCTGTTTGAGCTTGCAGAAAAAGAAAAATTGAAAAAAGAATTAATAACATTACATAATGAGGCAAGAAAAATAATGCGTGTAAAAAAAATGCCTGAGAGGTATAAATGATAAACACAGAAGACCAGGAAGCATTATTCAAGCTGATATCAGAATACTTAGAAAAAGATGTCGAATGCACCGCCATAGGCGACACTGCAATGATGTTTTTAGGATATAAGACTGCCACAAAGGACATAGACATGGTTTTTCAAAATGAAAAAGACAGGGGTATATTCATTAAGGCAATAGAAAAAATCGGTTATAAAGAAAGATCAATAAGAGGAGTTTATGATAAAAAAAGAGAACAGCATAAAGGAAAACCAAAAATGTTCTCAAGAGGAGAGGAAAGATTTGACTTGTTCGTAAAAAATGTGTTTGGAGTAGAAATCACCAAGGATATGACACAACGCAATGATTTTATAGGTAAAAAAACATTAATAATAAAAATCCTGCCTAAAGAAGATTTGATACTGCTCAAAGCAGTCACAAACAGAGAGAAAGACATGGAAGACATAGAGGCCATAGTTGAAAAAGAAAAAAGTATCGATTGGAACAGGATAGTTGATTATGCAGCAAGCCAAAGAAATAATAGTCCATGGATATTACATGATCTAGAGGAGAAGATGCAATTGCTAAAGAAGAAGCTATTCATAAAAAAAGAATTCTTTGACAAAATATATGAAGCTGAATCCATGCATTAATGAATTTTTCTATCAAAATTTGCACATATTCATAAACTATTTATACAGATGTGCAATTCTGTGCACAGGTGATTATTATGTTAACCATTACCAAGAGCATGATCGAGAAGATATCAAAGATAATGGATCTTGATAAAAAGGAAAAAGAGATCCTATCAAAATATTTTAAGATTCAGAAGGCAAATCTTAAAATTAAAAAACATTCTTATAAGGCATTCAGGATCATTCACAATAATTCCTTAGGGCCTGGAAAAGGCGGCATCAGATATCATCCTAATGTTTCTGAAGATGAAGTCAAATCATTATCATTCTGGATGAGCCTGAAAAATAGTCTTGCAGGACTGCCTTTTGGAGGAGCCAAAGGAGGGATTATTGTTGATCCAAAAAAATTAAGCCAAGATGAATTACAGGAATTAAGCAGGAAATATGTCAGAGCATTCCATAAACATATGGGTCAAGATAAGGATGTCCCTGCTCCTGATGTCTATACTAATCCACAGATAATGTCTTGGATGCTTGATGAGTTTGAAAAGATCAATGATAAAAAAGAGCCCGGGTTCATAACAGGAAAACCAGTTGAATTAGGTGGCATAAGGTTAAGGAATGATTCAACATCAAAAGGGGGATTTATTATATTCAATGAATTGGCAAAAAAAGAAAACATAAAGAATTCTCGGATAGCAATCCAAGGTTTTGGCAATGCGGGATACTTCATGGCAAAACACTTATCAAAAAATATTGTCGCTGTCTCAGACAGTTCAGGAGGAATATATGATCCTAAAGGCTTGAATATAGATAAAGTAAAAAATATCAAGGATGAAAAAGGATCTGTACAGAATTACAGTGCAAAAAAGATCAGCAATAAAGAATTATTGGAATTAGATATTGATATTCTTGTATTGGCCGCACTTGAAAATCAGATAACAAAAGAAAATGCTTCTAGGATAAAAGCAGGATATATTATTGAATTAGCAAATGGGCCAATAAGCAATGATGCAGATGGGATATTATTCAAGAAAAAGATCACGGTAATTCCTGATATTCTGGCAAATTCTGGCGGTGTTGTCGGAAGCTATTTTGAGTGGCTGCAGAACAAGACAGGAACGGGATTTGAGGATTCATACATTGAGAGGATGTTTGATCAGAAGATGAAAGAAACATTCAATAAAGTCTATAATGAATATAAGAATTCTAAACACGACATGAGGACAGCAGCATATGTTATAGCAATACGAAGGATCCTTGATGCAGAAAGATTGAGGGGAAGGATATAAACGGGAGTGCGAGGATTTGAACCCCGGACCTACAGCTTACTTTTTGGAATCGTCCAAATAGAAGGCTGCCGCGCTCTCTGGTGTTTCGTGTCCAGTAGGGCACTTCAACATATCCAAGCTGCGCTACACTCCCGTGATGATTTGGATAAGAAAGCAATATTTAAAGGTAATGATTTGGAG
>DUIB01000014.1 GCA_013330595.1 Candidatus Woesearchaeota archaeon
CCATTGAATTTGTCAATTGCCTCTAGCAAACCATAAAATAGTAATCACTTATAAGTTATAAATAGAGTTAAATTTATAAATGCAAATATTTTTCCTACTTCCATGGTTGAATGCTTAACTGATAAAATAAGACTACTAACACCTAAATTCTTCAATGACGACTTGATTGTAAGAAAGAGACATGGAATTCAATACAGATATACTAATTACGAAGTAACAAGAAAACTTGGTATTGCGAATTACTTGGGCTATGAATATCCTGTACATCAGCAAGGACCGATAATTGACCATATTAATGTATGCAATGATGCTCTATATAAAACAGAAGAATTTCTGAAACAGACATTTTCTGATTTTGAAGTAAAGGTTGACGAGACAGGAGAATTCCCACACTCTTTCTATTCTTCAACAAATTTCACTGAAAGACCTTGGAATGAAAAAAATACAGCCCCATTATTTAAAGATAGTTATTTAAAAGCATTATTTATGCAAAAGATAGGAATGATTCTCCGACCATTTAAGGATATAGGTGAAGTATTATTGTCTTTAGTATATAAGGATCAAAAAAATTTTTGTGATACTATGAATAGTTGGCCAGATTTTTTTCATGAAAAAGTAACTCAAAAAGAAAGAATAATGATTCTAGAGTCAAAAAAAGGAGAACAAGTTGTTTATACTGTAACACCAAGAAGACAACGATATGGTGCTAATGGAATCGGCGTCCTAAAGCCAGGATATGCAAGGTTCTGGAACGGAATTCCTATCCCTATCATGATTCAATTAAAGAGATTCAAATCAAATGATAAAAAATTTCGTGAGCGACATGAAATCCTTATAACACATGATTTTGCACATTTAAAACGGAACTTTCCACATGTACCTGATCAAATATCTATAGAAAATAATAAATATCGCCAAATTATATTAAACAGAGCAGAACATGGTGAGTATATACCTCGTATGGATGGTGATTCTTTTCATTATAATAAAGCAGAAAAGGTAATTGATCAATGTTTGGAAAAGGGACTAGTTACATATAAAGAAATTGCGCCATTTATTCAGGGACTTTATGATAAAAGTGTGAATGCTGATCATCTTTTTATCAAAAAATTAGAGTTAAGATTATCCGCAGCAAGACATGATCGATCAAAAAAGAATTAATTTATGAATTTATAATGTCAAATTAGTATATTATATGCAGAAACAATTGAGCCTGCGAGGAATCGAACCCTAGAGTATAAATCTTTAAATTCACACTTCCCACACTGGACATTCTCGCGTGAAGCTTATAAATAACTTACCTTTCACATAAGTAGATGAGGTAATTTATTTATGAAAGCTTCACAATCTAAGAATGTTACAATTAATGAAGATGTTGCTTATTTAATGGGCGTGTTGCAATCTGATGGATGTATCTACAATTTTTATGATAAGAAACGGAAAAAGATGTATACGAGATTGATTCTTACAGTAGCTCCTAAGTCATTGCCTATGGCTATTCGATTTCAAAAGATATTATCTCAATATTTTGGTATAACTGTAAATCTTAGAAATATACCTAATACACATTACTATCGTATTCAGGCATCAATTAATAGACTTAAGGATAATTTCGAGAACTTGAAAAATGAACATTTATTAGAACCTGTAAGATGTAATATTAGTCTGTTTGGCGCATATCTGGCTGGTTTGATAGATGGTGATGGTCATATAAAAATAAAAAATAATCATGACAGAATATTTCCTCAGTGTGTTGTAAGGATTTCGGAAGATCATCCCATGTATACGGTCAATTATCTTCTTAAGAAGTTCTTTGATTGTAATTCTCATTTCGAAAAAGATGCGAATAGTAGATGCATAGATACCTGTTTTTATATTTCTGAAAAAAACATTCACCTATTCTATAAATATGTTTATCCTCACATAACTTTAAAACATAAGATAGAAAGGCTTAATACTTTCTGGAAGATAAAGATGGGCGCGAGAGGATTTGAACCCCTGACTTATCGGTCCGAAGCCGATCGCTCTATCCAGGCTGAGCCACGCGCCCTTGAATGGTAGTTTTATGAAGCCAACCGCACTATCCGCTATGCTATAAGTCCACAATATAGATACCAACAATCCTTCTAGTTTATAAAATTTTAGAAAAAATTACACTTTAACGATTGTGATCTCAATAGTGCTCACGCGGACATCTCGGCCTTCTTTGTTCTTGAAATCTTCAGAATTGATCTTAATCTCTTTTACAGCAATTTGATCTTTCATGAATCTCTTTGTCGTTACTTCAACAATATCAACTGCCTTGCTTATGAATTTTCCTCTTGCCTTAAGAAATACTTCATCAGCCCCTTTTGTTGTAAACTGCATGACTAAACTTGTAACATAGTTCATAAATGGCTTTGTTCCAACAAATACTGTATTGTCCTTGCCCAACACTGCATGGTCCGTATCCATTTAGATCACCTATCTCTTTTCTTGATTCTAGTTGCATAGCCTGCAATAACATTCCTGATCTTTTTTGAAGAAATATTAAGTTTTGAATTAAGGATCTTCTTGTTCTCAGCAAAATCAGTAGTAAAATCCGCTCCTTGATTCTCCATTAATTCCTCTGTTGTTCTCTTTATTAATTGTGTCTTAATCCTACCCATTTTTTTAGGAGAGAAAAAGTCTTTATAAAGGTTTTCTTTATAAAAACCGCTTTTCTAGAATCATGATAATTCAATTGCGAGCTTTGCTCCTAGCATTTCATCTTCAGTGATTATTTGGACAACATTAAGGTTTTTGATTAATTTTATCCTCTGTAATAAATAAATAAGCTCTCTTGTGCTTAATCCTCCTGGAATATTATCATTCATATTAAATGCAGGATCAAGAACATCAGAATTGATAATGACATTCATTGATTTAAATGCACGGCATGCAGACATTATTGCATTGCATGTCTCTTCTATTCCCTCAAAACTTATCTCTTTCATTGAGTAATATTTAATTTTCTTAAGCAAATCATGGTCTTTTGCTTTGAAATGTCTTATTCCCGCCATAATGATATTATTATCTGATATTAAATCATGATATTTTGCAATGTCTTTATCAAATATCAATAATCCACTATTTTTATCGATAAAATTTTTATTAAAATCTTTTTGTATGATAATGCATTCATCAGCACTCTTAATGTCAATAAGATCCTCAATTTCCAGAAATGGTTTTGTCAAGTTCTCCTGCAATACATCAGCCACATATTCTCTGATTTTATCAAGCTCTTTGTTGATATATATCTTCATAATTATGGCAAGTGGATTAAATTTATAAACTTTCCCTGCATTCAAAGAATATGGCTAATCAGACCAATTATGCACTTCTGAATGCAGATGATATAAATAGAAGCGTTTCATTAGTTCATCCTATAATAATCGATATAATCAATTCCATAGTGATTGTTCTATTAGGATTTATTATCGGCAAGATTGTCGAGAAGCTATTATTCAAGATCCTTGAACTTGCTGAGCTTGATCAGATATTGAAGAAAAAATTCAAGATAAAATTCAGTCTTAATACAATCATAACTCATATAGTTGCTTATGCCATCTATATTATTGCATTAGTGATAGCATTAAATAAGCTTAAAATTGCTACAACAATAATAACAACAATTGTGATTATCTTAGCAGTAGTACTTATCTTGTTTTTTGCATTCGGTGTCAATGATATATTTGCAAATTTTTTTGCAGGAATAGCCCTAAGATTCAGGAGAAATATAAAGGTTGGAGATACAATAAGGATCAGCCAGGATAAGAGAAAAATACAAGGAAAGGTTGAAGCTATTGGACTGCAGTATATCAAATTGAACACTGGAGCTGATGAATTAGTCTATATACCTAATGTAATGATGTTAAGATCAGTCATTACAAAGATAAGAAATCAATGATTAAGCTTCTCAAGCATGCTTGTAATATTCCAGATCTGTGTCCTGATGAATGGCTGAATATTAAGATCCTCTGAGACCTCATCCAGAGTATGCAGGCTTTTCCCGACTTTTCCTGATATGTCTGAATCTTCATTGAGAATTACGATTATTTCCTCGATCTTTGCTCTTATATTCTTCGGTACAGACTCATCCTCTTTCAAAGAAGCAAGTGCCTTTAATATCTCATTTATGTTTTCCTGAAGTTTTGCTATCATTTTTCTTCTCCAATTCTGATAATACCTCTTTCTGTAGCTCTTCTGCTTTTTCCCGGATTTTTGCTTCCTGTTTTTCAATGCTATTAATCCTTATCTTTAGCATCTGCAATTTTTCTTCAAGCTCTTTCTTGAGTGTTTCTGGCTCTGTCTTTACCATGATGCTGCCAATGATCTTATAGCTGGTTTTTGAATCAGAGATTTCATTTAAAGCAGATTCTGCTTCTGATTGCTGGATCTGGAATTGTTGTCTTTGCAATGCAAAATTATTAAGATTCTGCTGTATTAATTGCAACTGGTTTATTTTTTCCTGTAATTCAGCCATTTTTTATTCCCTGAGTTTTTTCCCAGATTATCAGTGTCTTGATTATTGAATTCATGATTGCCTTTAATGCTGTTGCATCATCTGCCCTGACATCAATAACAAGTTGATTCTTTGATTTTTTTGCGTCAAATGAAGCTCTTCCAATGTTATTATCCTCTAGATTTAGAAGCTTGTGTAAAGAATCAATGTCATGATTTATTAGAATGTTTGAATTATACATTTTATTTAGCTTTGACTTTTGTTATTGAAGTCCTTGGCTTAAATATCAGTCTTGACCCGCAATAAGGGCATCTGACTTTCTTTTTGATGTAAGTATCAGCAACTGTCTTGCTGCATGTGAAACATTTGTAATCAACCATTTTTTTTACTCCAAGGATTTGATAGCAGGAGGCTTGCTTACTGTATATGCTCGAGAGGTGAATTTTGCATTGCACTTGCTGCATTGCCATATTCCCACAGAGATCCTCTTAACATTAGGGTATGCGCATTTAGGGCATTTATGACTTCTCTTCTGATCAACCTCAACCAATGCTACTTTATCCCTGTTTCTCCTTCCATATCTAGTACCGTATCTTCTTACTGCCTTAAGATGTTTTATTCCCTCTGCCATTTTATCTATAAATTATGATTAAAGGAAAAATAAGGTATTTATAAAGTTATTGTCCAACAAATGGGGCTGCCAGGATTCCCACTAAACTTTACGAAAGTTTAATCAAAGTATTAGTAGAGGGCATGAAGCCCTCTTCCATGGGGCTGCCAGGATTTGAACCCGGGTCGCGCGGACCCCATCCGCGAAGGATACCAAGCTACCCCACAGCCCCGCTAACATGTTCATGCTTACTTATTCTTATTATGTTCTCTGCATATGTTTCCATTTTGGCTTCATGACTCACGATAATCAATTGATTGATGTTTAATTGTTCAAACACGTCTCTCATCCTGTCTAGCTGTTCAGAGCTAAAGCCATCAGTAGGTTCATCTAAAATAATTATGTCTTTTGTCTTTATGGTATTGATGAAATCATTGATTGTCTTATTCAGAGCTAATCTATATGCCAATGCAATTGCTGTCTTTTCTCCTCCAGAAAGATTCTCTATGAATGTATCATAATTATTCTGCCTTATCAATGGAGCAAAATCCTCATCAATCTGCACATCAAGATTTTCATCCTCAATGATCAATGAAAACCATTTCTTGAATAATTCATTGAATTCTCTTTGAACCTTGAACATTATGTTCTTTTCAATTGTAGAGGTGAGATTAATGAATTGTTCTGTTAACCAGTAATTGAGTTCATTGATATAATTTATCTTCTGTTTAATCTTTTCCTTTAATTCAAGCTCTTTTTTTATGTTCTTTATTTCATCATTGATAAACTGAATATCCTTAAGCAATAACTTATGGTTTAATTCCTGATCCTTAAGTTTTGTTGATGTCTGTTCAAAATCCTTTTTATATGAATTATATTGAGATTCAATATCTGAATATGATTGTATCTGTTCAGAGATTATTTCAAGATCTGATTTGAAATTCTTTAAATCCTCTAAGACTTTATTTATTGAGTTTTCATTTTCTGTTTTTTGGGAATGTTTTTCCTTCAATGATTCCTCAATATGTTTTCTTACGCCTATTGTATTCAGGATTTTTCTTTGAAGGCTTATCTGATCAATAAGCTTGTTCACATCCATTGCATCTAACTTAAGCTTTTTCTCCTCTAAATCCTTGATCTCTGCTTCAAGTTTCTGCTTATTATCTCTTAATTCAGATAATGATTGAATCTTCATATTAATCTCCTTTAATTCAATCTCAGATCTATGCATATCCTCTAATTCTGCTCTGATCCTCCTTATTTTAGATTCTAGTTCGATCTTTTTTGTTTCCAATTCTTTTAGTTTCCTATCATTAGAAGCTATTAATATGTTCTCTCTATCAGTAATATTTATTTTATGAGTGAAATCCACGTTCTGCAGGCAAACAGGACAAGTGCTTAAGTCTTTGATTTGATTGATGATCCGATGAGAATTATTATTATTAAGCTTGGCTGTATTTATATCTAAACCGATATTTTCAAGGTTTTTTAACGCGATATCATATTCTTTTTCCTTCTCGTCTTTAAAATCCAGTTTTTTTATTATTGTGTCCTTTCTGTATTTGAGTGATACAGAATCCTCAATAACAAATTTTTTCAAATCATCCTTTTTACTATTTAATCTTTCTTCAATCAATTGTTTTGCATTATTGATTTTTGAGAGCTTATTTTCAGAATCATCTAGCTTACTTTTAATATCTTTTTCATCATCTATAATTGGAGGCATTTCTTTGAGCCTTGATCCAAAATCATTTATCCTGTACATTATCATATTAAGCTCTTTTTCAAGCCTTTTCTGCTCTTCAATCTTTGATTTTAACTGATTCTCAACAATCATTGACTTATTTTTCAGATCATTAAGATTCTTTATTTTTTCCTCAAAAGTCTTTAGTTTAGAGTTTGTTTCTTCATAATCTTTTTTTAATGATTCAAGCAATTGTTTTTGAGAGTCTTTTTCTGTCTCTTTGGTGATGATAATATTCTCTCTTTCTTCTAGAAGTGATTTTTTATCTTCAAAATCTGTAATCTTACTTTCAAGAATCTTCTTATTTGTCCTTAGCTCTTTTGCATAGAATAATGCATTTTCCCTGATTCTTTTGTATTTGTCAATATTGAAGATTTTTCTTAATATGTCTAATCTTTCCTCTCTTGATTCATAAAGAATGTTCTTCATCTCTTCCTGAGGGGTATAGACAGTATATCTATAGATTAATGAAGTGTTTTTATTCAATAGCTCTTGAGGATAGCCAAATAGTTCAAGTATTTTGCTCTTTAATTCTACAGGTGTTGATTCTGTCTTCTTATTATTTACAAGGATATATCCTGAATCCTGTGATATTGTATCTTTTTTTCTCTTAAGCTTTCTATGAATCTTGATTTCATCTTTGCCTATAGAAAAGTCTAGTTCCACAGAGCCTTCATTCTTGCCATGCCTTAACAGTGTTGATCCAGAAACATCGCCTTTAATTAACCCAAACAATGCAAATTCAATAGCTAAAAGAATTGTGGTCTTCCCTGATCCAATATCTCCGAGAAGCAATGTAGATCCATTCCTTAGATCAATCTTAGCATGATTGTATGATCTGATATTGTTGATTGTTATTGATTTTAAAAGCATAATATGTTAAATAGTATATGGTTTAAATGTTTTATGCACAAAAGTTATAAAGTGCCTGAAATTACTTCAATCATGGATAATCTGGAATCAAAGCTTAAGGGCACACCTAAAGGTACATTAATATGCATTGTCTATGAATCAAAGGCATTACCTGCATTTGTTATCGGCTCATATCTCAATTCTAATAACGATTCTGTTGATATAATCAACACTTTAATCATACCAAGAGATCAGGAAGTTAAGAAGCAACACCTATCATTGTCTGATGCTGCATATAAGAAAAAATGGGGTAGTGTTTTTCCAGATGTGGATATTTATAATGTGACAAATATTAAAGAAACCAGATTTTTAAATAATTCTAAGGTATTGATTGGCAAAGAGAAAATCATAGAATATCTCACAACACATAATATAAAGAATCTTGCTGATGCTGTGAAGAATTATTCAACAGAACCTTAAAATTTTTAAACATCGCATGATCCTTACTTCTTATAGCCCCGTAGTGTAGCGGCCAAATGAAGAGCTCCTATAGAGCTTTCAGGCAAGTCATTCAGCCCTCTGAACAACAGAAAATGTTCATTTTCTGAGCATCCTCCATTGGAAGATAGGCTGAGACCCCAGTTCGAATATTGATGCTCGAAGAGCGAAATACCTTCGAACATCAGTGAGAAAGTCTGGGCGGGGCTATGGTATTTACTGTGCTTTTTGCGGACACTTTTTTGTCCGTTAAAAGATATATTTCTATTCTAAGAAATATCATTACAGCAGTTGTAATATGTTAGGCATACAACGAAATACGATAAAAAACACGAAATCCGGGTAGGGCTAGAACTATTCAGAAATCTTCCGGTTTAAAGAAGAAAGTTTTATAAAAATTCTTAGATATCTAATTATTATTGTGAGTATTAGAACAATAACATTTATAAATACTCACTAAGAAGTACTAACATGGGACCTTACAGGGCGAATGATGATGGAACAATAACCTATGTCGGCAATAAATTATTCAAACCAATAGATAATATTATTGGTAGTACTTTTGATATTAAAGAAGCCGAATCAAGAGTTATAAACTTAAACAATGATAAGATGTGGAGTAAGATTGCAAGAATTAATCATACAATAAATAAATCAACCAATGAATATTTTAATAAGATAAATGCAACATTTACATTATTGCCTCTTACAACAAGGATGATTTCATCTCCTGGAGCATTATACGGAAAAGAAGCCATAAATTATACTTCAGATACTTGTCCGATAACGTTAAACTGGTTTGAGTTGAAACAAAAAGTTTTTCTTTCAGAATCTTCACAGATATACTTAGAAATAGCATTAATGCAAGATAATATTGATCAAGTATATGCTATATACAACTCGTTTAGAAAAGAAACCGCGGATGAAACACACTTATCTGAATTTCATCATATAGAATATGAGGGAAAAGTTAATCAAAACACTAACGAAACAATAGCTCTCGGATTAATACAAAAAATAATAAAAGATTTGTTAAAAAACAATCTAGATGATATAACATATTTTCTAGATGATAAAGATATTCAAGAACTAGAACAGTTATCAAACATTATCCAAAACATACCAAAAATCACCTTTAAAGAAGCATTGGACGTATTATATGCTGCAACTTCAGACAAAAAATATTTGAAATTCACAATGAAACATTTTGGTTTGTGGGAAGAAATTAAATTAACGGAACTATTTGGCAATAGTATGATTTTAATAAAACAATACCCTTTATTAGAAGTTCCATTCTATCACGCAACTGTTAATGGAAGCAATCCTGCTGTAGCAGATAATGCTGATTTAATATGGCTCGGGTATAGAGAAATACTCGGAAGCGGTCACAGAGTTAGAAATATTCGAGAACTCGAAGAAAAATCGAAAATATTTAATTTACCATTAGATGATTACGCCCCATATTTACAAACAAGAAAATTAACATCATATGTTGAAACTTCAGGTTTTGGTCTTGGATGGGAAAGATTTTTACAAGGATTATTGAAGATGCCATTTATATGGAGTGCATCTGCGTTTCCACGAGTAGACAATACCATAAAACCTTAAAATGATACTCTCAAAACAATTATTTAGCGAAAAATATATCATACCTAAAAATTATGAAAATAGACCGACATATAAGCTAGCTGAAGAATTAAACCTTATAGAGTTTCCTATTTCAGGCATTCCTACACTTCTTCCAATAGGCAAAAGATTAGTATCAAATATCTGTGCTATTATAAGATCAGAAGCTAGTAAAGCAGATTTTGAAGAATATTTATTTCCTTTAGTCGAATCAAAATCTATGCTAAATAATAATAACACACTCAAACCATACAACGAGCAGTATTTTCATCTAAAAATCGATGGCAAAGAAACTGATTTTATCATGAGCGCAACAAGTGAAGAACCAGTATTAGACGCCACATTAAGAGGGCTACATTCATACAAACAACTACCTATAAAAATCTTTCAAATTGCTGAAAAATTTAGACAAGTACCACGAGCAAAAGGGATAATTCGAGGAAGACAATTTCTAAGTGCGGACTTTACTACTATAAATGCGTCTATGGAAGACGTCAGAAAATCTGATGACGCATTCGAAGAATTAATTAACAATATGGCTAAACGAATGGGTATCACATATGTCGAAAGAAATGAAACATGTGTTGATGGAAAATATGTTGATTTCCTAGTCCCTAGCGATGACGGAGAACAACTATTAAAATCATCGAAACCTGCCTCTAGCATCGCAATGTATCACGATATCTCAATAGGAAAATTATTACGTCCAAAATATTTTGAGGATGTAATAAAACCAGCATACGTTGGAACATACGGGATTGGCATTCAAAGATGTTTACACGCAATAATGGAAAATTGTAGAGATGACTTAGGATTCAATTTTCCAAAAGAGATCAGACCATTTGATATATCAATAATGCCCTTATCATCAAAGTATGACAATTCCGCTGTTCAAATTTCAACCGAGGTATATAGGCATCTACAAAGCATGGGTGCGAGAGTTGTGTTCGATGACAGAATTAATTTGAATATGCAAGAAAGAGCAAAATACTCTGATAGTATAGGTGTACAATACAAAATAATTATAGGACCAAAAGAATTAGAAACAAAACAAATAACTTTAAAAAGTAGGCGATTAGAAGAGATATCAATAGGTTTAGGGAGTATATTAAATGATAAAACAATTATCGAACTTATCAATTGAAGATATAAACAGTATGAACTATAACGAAATAATAGCAATAACAAAAGAAACAAATAGACCGCCCGGCGGCAGGATAACTATAAACGATATAATAACAAATCTTAACATAACTGAACAAACAACAATTCTTGAAATAGGGACTAGCACAGGATATTCCGCATTAGAAATCAGCCGTTTTGTTAAATGCAAAATAATTGCTATAGATATTAATGACGCCAGTCTTGAAGAAGCTAGAGCACGTGCAAAAACTGAAAATTCATTCAATATACAATTTATAAAAGCCGACGTTATGAAACTGCCTTTCGAGAAAGATTATTTCGATATAATACTAATCGGTAATGTCTTTTCATTAGTTTCTAACAAAGAGACCGCACTAAAAGAATGTCTAAGAGTACTTAAACAGATGGGTTTCATTATTGCAGTACCCATGTATTATGTGAAAAAACCATCGAATATATTAGTACAAAAAGTTTCAGAGGCAATAAGAGTCAATATTACGCCACAGTACAAATCAGACTGGGATTCATTTTTTAAGACGCCATATTTCGATTTATACATGGAAAAAAACTATTTGTTTGATAGGATAAATGATAAAAAAATAACTGCTTTTGTTGAAGATATACTCGCTAGACCGCATCTTTTGCAGATAAAAAAACCAGTATTAGAAAAACTGAAAGCTAAATATGGTGAACAAATTAAATTATTCAGAGAGAACTTATCTCACATGGGATACACAATATATTTTTTATCACCAAAAAGAGCGTGGGAAGATCCTGAACTGTTTACCGCAAAGAAAACAAAATGATAAAACCTCAAAAACTACAAAAAGGGGATACAATAGCAATAATTGCGCCATCAGGCGGGATAACAGCATTAGTGCCGCATAGATTAGAGGCAGCAAAAAAGAATTTAGAACGCATAGGTTTTAAAGTAAAATTATTTTTTACAACAAAATTGAATCTACGAGGAAAAGCAGGAACTCTTGTACAAAGAGTTAAAGATATTCATGACGCATTTACTAATACTGAAATAAAGGCAATAATGTGTGCGACAGGCGGCCTTTGTGCAAATGAATTATTGAGGGTAATTGATTTTGAAGTGATACGAAAAAACCCTAAAATATTTATAGGATACTCAGATATAACACTATTGCATTATGCAATATGGAAAAACACTCGGTTAGTGACGTTTTATGGACCGTGTGCGATAACACAATTTGGTGAATACCCCAAAACATTAGAATATACCGAAAAACAATTTTTGAAAGCAGTATCACAAGATGCCGCAATCGGAATCGTAACACCTTCTGAAACATTTACTGATGAAATCCTGGACTGGTTTCAGAAAACTGATTTAACAAGACCAAGAACGTTAATTGAAAATGATGGTAATATTTGGTTAAAGAAGGGTAAGGTCTCTGCAGAACTAGTCGGGGGATGTTTACACTCAATCCACCAGATTGTCGGCGGATTATTTGATTGCGATTACAAAGATAAAATACTCTTTTTAGAACTGCCTGAGGGTCAAAAATTCGGTGAGGGCACCCCTTTAGATTATGCCGAATCTCAGCTAGTAGATTTAAAAAATCGTAAATTATTCGAAGGATTACGTGGATTAATAATAGGGCGGTTATACAAATACTCCGATGAGCAAAAAGAGTTATTTTATAACATGCTTTTAGAACAAATGCAAGAATACAATTTCCCTATATTAGCAAATGCAGATATCGGACACACAGATCCAATGATCACATTGCCATTACATGTTCAGGTTAGTCTCGATTCAGACAGAAACATCTTTAGTATTGAAGAAAAAGGCACTGAATAATCCACTATTTTTGCGAAAAATGATTATTAGAAATTGTTCTTAAATCAGAATAATTTTTTTTGTAAAAGAATTAAAATAATGTGAAAATGCGTATAATTATTTTATGCAAGCAGTAGAATCTTATATGAATCAAAAAGAAGAGTCTTTATAATGCACTATTATCCCATCAAAACAACAAATAACAAAATATGTCGTTAGTATATAGTTATTTTAAAATCATGAATTAAGTAACCATGGCTCGACTCCTATCATAAATGTATTTCATTCTCCGAGTCTGTGATACGAAATCATATTTATCTTCTTAAAGCACATCCAGATATAGTAATTGGGCGGGGCTATGATATATACTGTGCTTTTTGCGGACACTACCTTTAACCGTAAAAAGCCAGTTTTTTTCTTTATTCTCACACCTTATCACACTACTTGTTTGTATAATATTCTCAAAAAGTCTCAAATATCTCAAGAAACCTGATGAGATTAACAATGCATGCTGCTTCACTAACAGAATTAAATTCCGATTAGTTATCCGAAAGTTAGAATCTTATCTGATTCTTCGATCATTGCAAGTAGGTCGTTCATTGTTGATATTGGACAGATCTGACTTCCACTTTTTTTTCTTGTTTCAAGACATGTTCCGCATGCGAGAATCTGTCCTTTTCCTACTATGTATGGTTCAATCTGCTCTTTGATATTGTATTTCTCGTCTTTAATATCTTCTGCTTCCACTCCTTTATTCATGAGAAATACTTTTACTTCGTGATTTGATTTAAGTGCAGTTACTCCGAATCTGAATGCGTTCCAGACAACTTCTGGCTCGTTTGTTCCGATAACAATCCCTATTTTCATAAATTATTACCTTGCTTCATTTATCATGTCAATTATGTCTTTTTCTATTTCTGCAACATCTGCTTGGCTTATCTCATGAAAGAAGACAGGCATTACTGAAGGTTTCATTGCAATAATTCTGATCTTGTTGTTGTCATTTATTACGTTGATTCTGCATGGCATGCAAAGAGATGCATACCTGTTTTTATCTAATATTCTATTTGAATGTTTTGCTGAGCATATCTCTATGATTTTCAATGGTTTTTGGTCAAATCCTTTTACAGCCATTCTTTCTTTCAGATCATATATCTGGAAAACAGTCCAGCCTTTTTTGTCAACAGCTTTAAGCACTGAAATTACTGCTTCATCAAAATCCGATTGTGTTTCAACAGCTAATAAATAATCATAAGATTCCATAGTTTTCACCTTATAAGTTCTTTTCTCATTTCTTCATATTCTTTTTTTGAGATTTCGCCTTTTGCATATCTTTTCTTAAGTATTCCCAATGCATCTTCTTCCCTGCCCTGCTTAGTATTTGACTGAGATGCATTAATCAGCGTATACACAAGCCATACTAACATTCCCCAGAATAAGAGCATGAATATCCAGCCGAATCCCATTCCAAATCCCATCATGCCATATCCTCCCATCCCGAAGAAGCTTCCGAACAATAGAAGCAGAGCAATCGCAACAAATACTCCAATCCACATATTTTGTTTTTGTTCCATGATGATCCACCTCATAGCTTATGCTTCTCAGATAAGACTTCCTTTATGATATCAAATGCCTTGATTAATCTCGGATAAGCTATTTTATAATGAATGTTCTTGCCATCTCTTCTTGCAATAACTATTCCTTTGTATTTCATGATTGCAAGGTGCTGTGAGATGTTTGCTTGGCTAAGATATGTTTTTTGGATGAGTTCTGTAACTGACATCTCCTTGTCTCTTAGCAAGTTTAGTATCTCCAGCCGTGTTGGATTGGAAAATACCTTGCACATATCAGCATGCAATTCATAAATTTTATTCATATAAACATATTAGAATACGCTAATATTTAAATAACTTATGAATTTATGATATTACCACTAATATATATCCAAGCTTTCTTTGCATATTTGTGCTTTTATTAAGCGAGATTTTCCCTAATCTATTAAATTGTAACTGAAGAAACAATGAAAAGCCAATTAGCTCTGACACAACCCCCCCCTTCTCGTATTACGTTCTCCAAGCTTGTAATACGAAATCAAATAGTGCCCATCACATCTGACAGTGCAGCATCCCACGTGGGCAAGGCTATACTTCTCTATGTAAGTCTTAAAAATTTACAAAAATTTATAAGTTATTTGATCATTGGTTTGTTATGCACAGGCTTCACAGGATTGTTTTGCATACTAAAGAGAGGATCAAGAAGATCGATTATTCTAAGCTTTATGATGCAGGAATAGGATTCTGGGTGTTAGTGTTGTTAATATTTGTGACTGTGGTGCTTTTTCTCGTATACATTAAGCAGGCAGTATCTGTATTTGTCTCAGATTATGGCTATATAGGAATATTTATTGTTGCTTTTGTTTCAGATCTTTTAGTCCAGCCGATAGGCCCTGATCTTCCATTAGCCTTAGGCATACTTTCAGGTTTGAATCCATGGATTGTTTTTGCTATGGTGTGCATAGGATCATATCTTGCACTGGTTGCTGCTTATTATGTTGGAAAAACCCTCGGAGCTGCAGGAATTGAAAAAGTCATGGGTAAAAAGAATTTTGCTAAGCTTTCAAAATATGAAACAGGATCAAAATGGTTCATGTTCATAGGAGCATTGACTCCTGTTCCTTACATTCCATATTTTGCCGGATTATGGAATTTTTCATTTGTAGATACATTAATATTTGTTGTTGTTCCAAGGACATTGAGATTCTTTATAGGACTCATCTTAGTGTATTACATAGGAATCACCCTCGTATAATAGTTGCCGACAAAATTAATGCATAAATTAGCATTTTCAAATCATGCAATTCAATTGCATGTTTGAGCTGGCAATGAGAATTAATTCTCATTCCAGAGATGCTAACTTATTATGCGATATTAATGTCGGCAACTATAACTCCGTAAGTTTTATAAATA
>DUIB01000037.1 GCA_013330595.1 Candidatus Woesearchaeota archaeon
TTAAGAATAATAAAGCTTGCCTTCTGCTTTCTGTTCTCTGTCTTTAACAGAATCCTCTTTATTGATTCTTGGCCTATGGTTTTCTTCATCTCTCCTGAATGTGATGTTCAATTCTCTTAGGAATGCATTCATGCCGTCACGCATTGACATAGGGCTTTTAGCCAAGCCTTGAACAGCAGGAATGCCTTCAAATATGAGCAGCTTGTCAGATAATGAATCAATAAATAGCAAATCATGATCAACAATCATTGCACTTTTTCCTGTCGTAAACATCACATCTCTTATCACTTTTGCAACTATTAATCTTTGCTCAACATCAAGATATGCAGAAGGCTCATCCATTAGATAGATATCAGCATCTTGTGATAAGCAATGTGCAATAGCTACTTTCTGCAATTCTCCTCCTGATAATTCGCTTATTTTTCTCATGAATAATTCTTTAAGGTTTAATGGCCTTATGATTTCTATCTCAAATTTCTGTATTGCCCTCTGCAATGCTGTTATGACTAATTCATCAGAAGCCTCAAGATATTGTGGCTTGTAAGAAACCCGTAGGTTCAATTTATTTTTTTCATCAATAACCCCTGCAAGGATCTTGACAAAAGTAGTTTTTCCTATTCCATTCTGTCCAAGAATCCCAACAACATCTCCTTTACTCAATAATCCAGATTCTGCATTTAATCGGAATCTTCCTAAGCTATGTTCAAATCCCTCCCATTCTGTCAGGATAAATGGTTTGCTCTCTTTCTGTTGAGCATGTCTCTCAAACTTTATTGCATTGTCCCTGAATCTTACATTTTCCTCTTTCAAGAATCCTGAAAGATAGACATTAATGCCATTTTTAGTTGTTTTCAGTCCAGAGACAACCCCATAGACTGATTCATGCCCATACATTAGATGTATCATATCAGCCATATAATCAAGGACTATCAAGTCATGCTCAATAACCATTACAGCAGTATTTTCATCAGCAAGACTCTTAATGAATCTAGAGATCTTCATTCTTTGCTTGATATCAAGGTATGACGTTGGCTCATCAAAGAAATATACATTGGCTTTTTTCATAGAAGTTGCAGCAATAGCCAATCTCTGCAATTCTCCTCCTGAAAGCTCATGAAGTTTGCTATCAAGAAGATTCTCAAGCTCTAATTCCTTGACTATAGAATCAAAGATGTTTTTTTGATCAACTTTTTCTAATAATTCCTTTACTGTTCCATTGAATTGTTTTGGAATAAGGTCAACCTGTTGTGGCTTGTATGATATTATTATCTTATCATCTCTTAATTTTTCAAAATATGCCTGTGCTTCTGTGCCTTTGAAATATTCAATAACCTCTTTAATGCCTGCATTATGCTCTCTGCCTAAATTTGGCTTGAGATTGTTTGAAAGTATTTTCATTGCAGTGCTTTTTCCTATGCCGTTTCTTCCTATTATTCCAATAACTTTCCCGAATAATGGGGTCGGGAGATTATATAATGCAAAACCATTGACTCCATATCTATGTATAGGCTCTTTGTCAAGCTCTTCTGGAAGATTGATGATTGTTATTGCTCCGAATGGGCATTTCTTTGGGCAAATGCCGCATCCTGTGCAGAGTTTTTCATCTATCAAAGCCTTTTTGTCAGGACCTTCAACAATGCATTGTTCGCCCATCCTGTTCACAGGACAGACTTTTGCACATAGATAGTTCCCGCATCCATGAGGATTGCATTTCTTCTTATCAATAACAGCTATTCTAGTCATAAGAATTGGTTGATTAATGTTATTAATAAGTTTTACTAATTAATCATCGCTATAATCTCTTTCACTCAGTTTTTTTTCATATTTTCTCTGTAATTCCTTGTAAATGCAAAGCCAAGTTGAGAAATGCCTTTCATTTTATTTTTATTCTCGAATATCGTCATCCAGGCTATTTTTCTCATTCCTCTTTTATTATCTGTTGCATAATAAATCTTGAAAGCATTATCCAATAAATTTTGAAGCTTGTATTTTTTTTCTTTTGAATTTAGATTTGTACTATTATGGTTTTTTTCGTAAGTAAATTCGAAAATGTACGATTCTACTATTTTATTAACCTGCTCAATTAATATCTCTGTTTTGGAATCTGGAAGGTTTTTTTCCATAAGGAAGATTATAGCTCTTTTACCATAATCTAAATGATTTGTATGGTCTAGGCTATCATGAGTTTCATCAGAAGTCTTCTCTATAATTCTCTTTATCAAATCAGAGATATTTATTTCTGCATTATGTTTAAGAGTATATTTGCCGGAATTTTGCGATTTGCTATATGCAGTTTCCAATTGTTTAAATGCCTTTCGATAATCTCCTGCTTCAATAAGTGATTTTGAGGTATCTATTAGATCATTAATCTTATTATTTGCTATTTTATATTCTAATGATTGTTGGATATTAGTATGGTTTTTATTTGTCATTGTAATCATTTCATGGTGACAATAAATTCTTTATAAATGTTTTGCTTTTTATTAATAAGATTTTTATACTTTAAACAAAAGAACACATTATGGAACCAAAAAAATTAGCAATGGTCATTGGAATAGCAGTATTGCTGCCTTTATTCTTGGTGTTTTTTGTTGATGCACTTTATACAGAGCCAAAATGGGAAAAATATTGTAATAGCAGCACGTATTCAGCCCCATACAAGGAACCTCCATCTAACGTTAAGTGTGATGATTTTTATTTATCGCCAGAGGCAAAACAATGTACTGATGCTGGAGGAAATCCTATAACAAAATACAATGAAGCAAATTGTCCTGTGTTTGATAAATGCGATTATTGCCAGAAAGACTTCAATACAGCTCAACAGCTATATAATAGAAATATCTTCTTCATATTATGCCCTTTAGGATTGATCATTGTTCTTGTAGGTATCTATCTGACAGTCGACTTCATAGGAGCAGGACTAATGTTCGGCGGGTTAGCAACAATGTTCTATGCAACAGTAAGATATTTCTCAGACATGTCAAAGCTTGTAAGAGCAATTGTCTTGCTTGTTGAGTTATTGATAATAATATATATCGGGTATAAGAAGATAGGAAATAAAGAGAATGAAGAGCCTGCAATTAAACAAAGGAAAAGAAAATGATATTCAAAAAAAACCTAATAACTCAAATGACTAAAAGAGTAAGAAATATCAGCATCCACTCAAAAAAAATTATAGTGTTTCCAGAGATTGATGAAAGGATCCTTCATGCAGCTTCAATATTGATCAAGAAGAAGATCTGTCATCCATTGATACTGGGAAATCCAGGAAAGATCAGGATGCATCTAAGCAGTCTCAAGATAAAGAATTTCTCTGATGAAAATATTTTTGATTATATGAATTCAAAGAATGATTTTAATGATTATGTAAAGAAATATCAAGAGATTAGAAAGAATGATAATAAGGCAATAACAAATGAAGATGCTGTCAAAGCAATTTTCCAGCCACATTTTTATGCGGCAATGATGCTGAATGATGGATTGGCAGATGGAGTTATCTCTGGAGTGAATTCAGAGACCAAGCCTTATTTTCCTGCATTCCATATAATCAAGACAAAGGAAAATGTCAGGAGGGCATCAGGAGTATTTTTAATGATAAAAAAACAAAAAATTTTATTATTTGCAGACTGTACTCTTAATATCAATCCAAGTTCTGAAGATTTAGCAGAGATAGCATTATTGACTGCAGAGACAGCAATAAGCTTTGGCATAAAACCAAAAGTTGCAATGCTATCATTCTCAACTCACGGAACAGCAAAACATGAAATAGTTGATAAAGTAAGGATAGCAACAGAATTAGTAAGAAAGAGAGATCCTGATATAATAATAGACGGAGAAATTCAATTAGATGCAGCACTAGTTCCTGAAGTTGCAGCAAAGAAATGTCCTGAATCACCCCTGCAAGGAGAAGCTAATGTCCTTATCTTTCCGGATCTGAATTCAGGAAACATTGGATATAAATTAGTAGAAAGGCTTGATGGCTACAAAGCAATAGGCCCGATCATGCAAGGCTTAAACAAGCCAATGAATGATCTATCCAGAGGGTGCTCTGTTGAAGATATTGTTGATCTTGCTGTGATAACGATAGTGCAGGGATTATGATTTAATCTCTCACAACCAGCACATATCTATCCCTATATTTTTCTTTGGCTTTGTTCTGTGCTTCTGTCCTCTTTGCCTTCTCTGACTTGACAGCAAAATAATAATATTTTCCATTCGGGGTTATTGCATAGAAGTCATCATCATTGCCAGATTTATGGATCTCAATGCCTTCCTTCTTGAAAGCCTGATAGATCTGATCATTATTCCTATGTCTCAATGATTTAAGAAATGCTTTTCTCTTCTCAAAAGACCATAGATCAAAGTCCATGAATGGTATAGGCTGATTCAGAATATAAATATGATTAATTTATTGCCCTTTTGACATTCTTTTTTATCTTTGCTATCTGATATTTGTTTAATGCTCTGCAATTATCAATATGATAGATCTTTGTCTTGATGCCAAAGAACCCTAATGTGTCTCTTTTTATGACTTTCTTGAATCTGTTGCCGTTAATGAAGAATGCAATTTTCGGGCTTCCTGTTGTGAGAAATACGATTGCCTCTTTTCCTCTAAGCAATGGTACTGGAATTCCATAATCAAATTTTGTTACAAATGCCCATCGCATTAACAATTTTGTCCGTATCATAGAAGGTATCACTGGCTTGTACCTGAATGCAAATCCTGATGTAAAAACCCTATCAAAGAATCCTTTCAATATTGCCGGCATGGAATTCCACCATACTGGATAGATTAGTATTATTCTTTCAGCTTTAGAAATCTTTTCCTGCATCTGCTTGTTTATGTTCGTTAATTTCCTCTGCTTCACCCCATATAATTCTTCCTCTGTAAGAACAGGGTCATATTTTATTTTGTACAGGTCTATGACTTCGTACTCATCTTTCTTTTCATCCAAGCGTTTCTTGACCTCAGAGAGAATAGTGGAGCAATGTCCTTCAGAATCTGGATGAGCATATATTATTAAGTACTTCATATTATTCATCTTAAATAAAAAATAAAAAAAATTATAATAATTCTTTTCCGAATAAAGCTTTTCCAAGACTCAGTTTCTTAGCTCCAAGTGCAAATACCACAAGGAATGATACTAAGAAAAGCAATGATAGCTCTCCACCATTAGTCATAGGATTTATGCCTTTTGGAAGATGCGACATTATCTGTGCACCTATCATAATCACTAAGCCGCCTAATGCCGAGATTCTTGTCAATAATCCAGTCAATATTCCTAGGCCTACAAGCAATTCGCCGATGCCAACAACTAAAAACAGTCCTGTCATCGCTTCCTTTCCGCCGATCCATCCGAGTTTAGACAGACCATGCATAGCAAACAGCAATCCAACTACCACCCTGAATATCACATACAGTGTATTCTCTGAACTCTTTGCAAATTTTTCAAACATTTTAACACCCCCTATATTACGTTGTATTTATCATAATTTAAATATCTTATTGTTTTACTGCATTAAACGTTTTTCCATTATGGAATGCCTTAATATTCTCAATTGTCACATCAATGATTCTCTGCAGTGCCTCTTGGCTATTAAATGCATTATGAGGAGTAATAATCACATTATCTAGTTTCATCAAAACATGATTCTCAAGCAAAGTCTTTATGTTGCATGGTTTTCTGAATTTTTTTCTTAATAACTCATCCTCATGCTTAATGCAGCCCTCTTCTTCCAACACATCAAGTCCTGCTCCAAGCAATTTTCCTGAGGCTAATGATTTTCCTAATGCACTGGTCTCAATCAAACCTCCTCTTGCAGTATTAATTATTATTGAATTGTTCTTCAAAGTTTTTATGTTTTTACTATTGATTATATGAAAAGTGCTTTTGTTTAAAGGAAGATGCAGGCTTATGATATCAGATTTCTTCAATAATTCATTTAAGCTTACATATTTCAATCCAAGCTTAATCATATCCTTATTTTTGAAAATGTCATATCCAATAATCTTCATCTCAAATCCTTTAGCTATACGCGCAACATGAAATGAAATATGCCCTGTCCCTATCAGTCCAATAGTCTTGTCTTTCAGGTCAAACCCTCTTAATCCGTTCACATCAAACAGCCCCATTTTAGTTCTTTGAATTGAAGGATAAATCTTTCTTGATAATGCAAGAATCAATGCAAAAGTATGCTCTGCAACAGTATTTTCGCCATAATAAGGGACATTGCATACCATGATCTTTCTTTTATTGCATTCTTTTAAGTCAATGTGATCATAGCCTGTTGACATTGTTGCTATTAATTTCAGTTTAGGCAATCTATCAAGGATTTTCTTGTCTAACTTTGCATAAATAAATGATGCTATTGCATCATAATTCTTGATTAAAGAAATGTTATTCTTGCTTATTGATTCCTTGAAGAATTTTAACTCATGTCCTTTTATGTTTTTCTTTATATGCTCTACTTCCCAGTCTTCAATGTCAAAAAATGCTATTTTCATTATTGTACCATTTGATATGTCAGAACTTGCGTTCTGAGCATGATCAAGAACAATAGTTCTTGACATGTATATAAAAAGTTTGTGGTATTAAAATTATACTATGTATATTAATAATCAATAGATATATAAATACATTTGATTTTCCATGCGTTATGGATAAATCATGTCCTGTATATTATGCTAGCAATCTAATAGGCAAGAGATGGACTATTGCAATAATTCTTGAATTATATAAAGGAGAGAGTAAATGGAAGAGATATCATCAGATAAAATCAAAGCTTCCTCAGCTGACTCCAAAAATACTTTCAACAAGATTAAGAGAATTAGCAGATGAAGGAATACTGCTTAAAAGAGTTGACAGTTCGCAAGTTCCTATAAAATCAGAATACTGCCTGACAAAAAAAGGCGAGGATTTTATTGGCATAATCCATAACATCAGGGATTGGGTGCAGAAACATAAGCCAATAAAGAGATGCACTTCTAAAGACTGCAGGCATTGCTTGACATAATACTTAATTGTAATATCCGGAGCTAAACAAGATATATAATATATACGTGGATTTCTTATTTTTTTGGAGAAACATTTATAAATATATATTCTTATTAGAGATATACTATTTGATACCAAAAAGAGGTTGCATGAATAATCATGAATCATTAAAACCAGATATTCATAAAGTCTTAAAGAAATATGATTCTAAGAAAGACATTATACCTGCATTACAGGATATCCAGGAAAATTTTGGATTTGTCTCAGAAGAGAATGCAGAGAGCCTAGCAAAAAAAATAAATTCTCCATTAGTTGATATAAGCGGCGTTGTAACATTCTATAATATGTTCAGATTAAAGCCTGTCGGAAAATATCATATTGCTATCTGCAGAGGAACTGCCTGCCATGTACAGAATTCTGAGGAATTGTTGAAATATGTTGAAAAAAAGCTTAAGATAAAGACAGGAGAGATAACTCAAGATGGAAGATTCAGCCTTGAAGCTGTGAATTGCATTGGTGCATGCGCAAAGGCTCCTGCAATGATGATACATGATAAGGTTTATGGGCAATTGACAGAAAAAAAGATAGATGCAATACTTGACTCAATGAAATGAAATACATAACTGAAATCGTGGATTTAAAGAAAGGATATGATGAATTAAGAGAAGACAGGATAACAGTAGGCATGGCTACATGCGGAATATCAGCAGGAGCAGACAAGACTTATGAGAAATTGCAGGAATCTTTGTTAGATATCATGATTGATCCGGTTGGCTGCGCAGGAATGTGTTATGCAGAGCCAATTGTTACAGTAATGAAAGATGGGCTTTTATCAATATATGGACATGTTACAGAAGAAAAAGTGCCAATGCTTGTCCAATCAATAAAGAACAATATTGTTTGCTCAGAATTATTATTAGGGCATTCATTAGAGGAAATCGATTATTATAGAAAACAGAAAAGGATTCTTATGAGCAATTGCGGAAAGATAAATCCATTGTCATTGCATCAGTATATTGCAAATGGCGGTTATGGGGGATTGACAAGAGCATTGAAATTATCTTCTCAAGATGTCATAGACGAAGTAAAGGTTTCTGGATTAAGAGGCAGAGGCGGAGCAGGATTCCCGACTGGAACAAAATGGGAGATAATTGCGCAAAAGCAAGGAAAAAAATATCTTGTATGCAATGGAGATGAAGGCGACCCTGGAGCTTTCATGAATCGGACAATCATGGAATCTGATCCTTTTAGATTGATTGAAGGAATGACAATTGCTGCATATGCCATTGGCAGTGATCATGGAATAATCTATACACGAGCAGAATATCCATTAGCTATTACAACATTAAAACAAGCTATTGAGATTGCTAAGAAACACGATCTTCTCGGAAAGAATATTTTTGGGGTTAAGGATTTTGATTTTGATATAGAAATAAAAAAAGGTGCAGGAGCATTTGTATGCGGTGAAGAGACTGCATTGATTGCTTCAATAATGGGCAAGAGAGGCAATCCAAGATTCAGACCTCCGTATCCTGCAGAAAAGGGCATTGATGATCTTCCGACTAATATCAATAATGTGAGTACATTATCGTTAGTTACTTCAATTCTTGGAATGACTGGAAAAGAATTTGCAAGGATTGGATCAGAAAAAACCAAAGGAACAGCGATGATATGCCTGACTGGAAAAATTCAGAGAACAGGTGTTGTTGAAGTTCCTATGGGAATTACATTAAAAGAGATTGTTTATGATATTGGCGGCGGCTTTAGTTCTGGAAAAAAATTCAAAGCAGTACAGGTTGGAGGACCGGCAGGAGGATGCATTAGTGAAAAAGAATTAGCCACTGCATTAGATTATGATTCATTAAGCAGCATTGGTGCAATACTTGGCAGTGGAGGAATAGTTGTTGTTGATGACACTGCATGTATGATTGATATGGCAAAATATTTCATGACCTTTACAAAAACAGAAAGTTGTGGTAAATGCACTCCATGCAGAGAAGGCACAACAAGAATGTATGAGATACTTGATAAAATAACAAAAGGACTCGGAACAAAAAGAGATCTAGAACTATTAAGATTATTGGCAATGTTTGTCAAAGAAAATTCGTTATGTGGGCTAGGACAGAATTCCTCTAACCCAATATTGTCCACATTAAACAAATTTTATGATGAATACCTAGAGCATGTTGATCATAAGAGATGTCCTAGCCATTCATGCAAGAACCTGCTTGCTTATACAATACTGAATAATTGTGTTGGCTGCGGACATTGTGCAAGAGTATGCCCTGTGCAATGCATATCCGGCAGATTAAAGGAGAGGCATATAATTGACCAGAATAAATGCATAAGATGCGGAGCATGTTATGAGGCTTGCGCATTTGATGCAATAGAGAGAAAGTAATGAAATATGTTCATAGGCATAGGCAATAAGAATAATATTGCCTATGCGCTCACATAGATGTCGTATTGATTGTATGTCGAGTTAATTGGTATAGGTTGTAATTATGAATGTTCGCTGGGCATAGACAATATGAATAATAAATAAAATGACAAAAGTAAAAATTGAATTAAACGGACAAGAAATAATGTGTGAAAGTGATGAATACTTGATGGATATTGCGAGAAAGCATCATATCTATATTCCGCATTTATGCCAGCATGATAGATTAGAGAGGACAGCTAATTGCAGATTATGCATTATTGAGATTGAATTAAATGGGAAAAGAAAAATAATGACTTCATGCAATGCAAAGCCTGTTGAGGGAATGAAGGTATTTACTCATACGCCAAAATTATTTGAATATAGAAGGATAAACCTTGAATTATTATTGGCAAACCATGATCTTAATTGTCCTACGTGTCCTGCAAACCTTAATTGCAAGCTGCAAAAATATTCAGGAGACTTACTTGTTAAGGAATCAAGATTCAATGGAGCAAGAAAAATGCTTCCAGTAGATGAATCAAGCCCATCAATAAGAAGAGACAACAATAGATGCATATTATGTGGGAAATGCATTAAGATGTGCAGTGATATACAGACAGTTCATGCAATACAGCAGCATCATAGGGGGTTTGATACTGTTGTTGAGCATTCTTTTAATCATACAATGGCAGAAAGCTCATGCGTTAACTGCGGCCAATGCGTTATTGCCTGCCCAACAGGAGCATTAACAGAAAGATCAGACATACAACATGTTATAGATGCATTAAACACAGAAGGAAAGATCTTGATTGCACAGACAGCTCCTTCAATCAGGGCAACATTAGGAGAATGTTTTGATATGCCTCCTGGAAGAAATGTTACAGGAAAAATGGTTAGTGCATTAAGAAAAATCGGTTTTCATAGGGTATTTGACACTGATCTTGGAGCAGATATAACAATAATTGAAGAAGCAACAGAATTTGTCAAGAGATTGAAATCGAAAAAGAATCTTCCTATGATAACAACATGCTGTCCTGCATGGATTAAGTTTGGAGAACAATTTTATTTTGATGAACTAAATCATATGTCAACATGCCGCAGTCCTCAAGCAATATTGGCTTCATTGATAAAAACTTATTATGCAAAGAAACTGAAGATTGAATCAAAGGATATTATTCTTGTTGATATAATGCCTTGCACAGCAAAGAAATTCGAGATATTAAGACCAGAATTTTCAGGAGAAGCAGATTATGTATTGACAACAGTTGAATTATCTAAACTTATTAATCAGATGGGTATTGATTTTGTGAATCTTGAGGATGAGGATTTTGATAATCCATTAGGTGAAAGCACAGGAGCAGGAGCTATCTTCGGACATACAGGAGGGGTGATGGAAGCTGCATTAAGGACTGTTGCAGATTTTCTTGGACATAAAGATTTTAAGAATGTTGAGTATACTAAAATAAGAGGAATGGAGACATGCAAGGAAGCAACAGTTGAGATTGCAGGCAATGAAGTAAATATCTGTGTTGTACATACTCTGGGTGAGGCAAGAAAATTAATGGAACAGATCAAGAAGGGAGAGAGCAAGTATCAATTCATAGAGATCATGGCGTGCTTTGGAGGCTGTATTGGTGGTGGAGGACAGCCAAAATTCAATGAAGAAGCATTAAAGAAAAGAGTAGAAGCATTAATCAAAGAAGACGAAGGAAAAGAGATCAGGAAATCGCATAAGAATCCTACTGCATTAAAGATCTATGAAGAGTATCTAGGAGAGTTCGGATCAGAAAAAGCTCATGAATTATTGCATACGAAGTATTATCTGAGAGAGTATAAGTAATATTGTTATCGCTTAGCGAACTCGGATATAGCACATCTATTGCAAATAACTCGAGATACAATCTGAACAATATCTATGTGAACGCGATAACAATACAAAGGTGCAAAAATGAATTATATAAATAAATTATATCGAGAATCATTGTTCAATGTGACGATTATAGAAGAAAACATCCAAATGATCTTCTATTCATTATTATCATTCTTTATTCCATTTGTTTTAGGTCATCCGCAATGGATTGTCGGAATAATAGTCAATGCAGCATTGATACTTGGAGCAACATATCTTAAAGGATATAAACTATTACCAGTAATCTTATTGCCAAGCATCGGAGTATTGACAGCTGGATTGATCTTTGGAAGTTATACAATGTTTCTTCTGTATTTGATCCCATTTATCTGGATCGGAAATGCTATCTATGTTTATGCATTCAAGCATCTGCAATTCATTAAGATGAATAAATTATTCAGTATTATTGGAGCATCAGGATTAAAAGTAACTTTCCTATTCTTATCTGCATTGCTTCTTGTTTCATTAGGAATCATTCCAGCAATGTTTCTCACAGCAATGGGGATCCTTCAATTAGTGACCGCATTAGCAGGTGGAGTGATTGCAACTGGAATAACTAATGCAAGGAATCATATTTGATTTTTTTCTTCCTGTTAAGTCAAGTTTCTAACTGG
>DUIB01000026.1 GCA_013330595.1 Candidatus Woesearchaeota archaeon
GATCAAGAACAAGCATGATTGCTAGCAATCATGCCACCGGTCCGATGAAAATGAAGACATTTTCAGCGTGCCAAAATCTGTGATTTTGTGCATTTGACCGGTGGTTCTTGACACATTAGATACTTATTTTCAATATCGAAAATAATCCCTTTTTTACATTTTTTCAAGCTTGTGTGAATACAAATCGCAAGGTTTATATATAACCTGTATACATAGAATAGATATTGGTATACAAAACAGTATACCTAGATACCCTCCAAATATCATAGTCGTCTAAAAGCGATCTGATATTCAAACAAAACACCATCCATAACAAAAATGAAACTAGCTGAAGTAATTGATAATCTTAGTGTCAACAAGATAGCAGTATATTGGACAGCTAATGTCGCAACATTCGGCATTGCATACTATGCATTAAACTATGCTGGTTCAGCAATCATCAATGGAGCACCATTAACAACAAACCTTGCAGGGTTTGGAGATTCATTATACTTAAGCTTTATCACAGCATTGACAATTGGCTACAACAATCTTGCGCCAACAGGAATTGCAAAGCCATTAATCATAATTGAAGCAATTGCAAGCATGGCATTGTTTGGGATGTTCATAACAAAGCTTGTTGCAACAAAACAGGATCATATATTAAAAGAAATCCAAGAGCTGAGTTTTGAAGAAGCAACAAACAAGGCAATAACGCAATTTTATATGTTCAGGAACCAGGCATCAGAAATCAAGAAAAATTCAGGCAAGAGCACAATATCAAAGGATTATGAATTGTCAATACAGAATTTCAGAGAGGCATTAAAGACATTCAATGATTCAAACCCAGTCATTAAAGATAATGGGATAGCATTAAGGCATATCTCATTGATCACAAACAGCATAACCTTTTCATGCTCAAGGCTAGTTGAATTGTTAGAAGAATTCAACAGCAAGAAAATAGATTGGAACAAAGAGTCAACAACATCGACAATAAAGGAGGTTGAAAGGATAAAGGAAAAATTGAATCAACAATTCAATTCAACCAAATCTGGCAATCAAATGAATGTTGAAGAGAAGTTGGAAGACTTGGATAAGGCATTAGCAACCTTGCAGAAGCTAACATCAAAGCAATAGAATTTGCCAAGAAAAAGCTTCAACCCTTCAAAGTCCAGGTCACTTGGACAAAAAGCCGAAGGCTATAAATAGCTTAATGCAGTAAACATTGCAGGTTGCATAAAGCAAAACTTTTGTCTTATTATCATTCATTGATTGTTGCCAACCAACTAACAATTCAGCAACCCCTTGTTTAATATTTATTATGCATCAAGCTAAAAGTAAACTCGCGTTGTTCGTGACTTTACCTTTCACTTCGTTCAAGCTAAAAGTATCCACGCAATCCTTAACCCCTCTGACCTAGTCAGAGGGTTTAAGCCCTTATATTCAGTCAAGTAATTTTAGTGATGACCAATAGTGATGATATAGTCGTTGACCACGCAATATACAATTGTTTGTTGAGCGCGAAAAGAAATTGTTAGGCAAAGACATCCGAAAAATTGCCATAGGAGGATCAAAGCAAGCGTCATAACCATGCGCGCACAATAGTGCATAAGCAATTGGTAAAGTTAGCCATCAACAGATAGCGCCTGAAAATGCATCTAACAGTGCATTGGATGGAAAAATATGTAAAACCCTGCTTTTTGTATGGACAAAAAAAAGATGGGGCCTGAAATTGAATAGGAAAATACTGGGAAAAAGAGTCTATGAAAATTCAAAATATTAAACATTAAAACCCTGTTCAATTTCAAGAATCGTCTTCCATTGTAGTCGCAAGGTTTAATTACATGAAGCAATGCAAACGATAGCGGGACATTAATGATTAATGCTTTGATTCAGGCAATTTTTTTAATTTTTCTTTAATGTTACTGGCATTAACAGAGAATCTTTAGAATCAAACTAAGCCGTACATGATGGCTTAATGAAGAATAAATCAAATAGGAATATTGTGAAATACCTTTTACTCTTTCACAATCTTTGTCATTGATACAGCATTATCATTAGGGCTTAGTTTGATCAATCTTAAGCCTTGAGTGTTTCTTCCTACAGAAGATACTTGTGAGCATTCGGTCCTTATAAGGATGCCTTTCTTGCTTATGAACATCACTTCATCAACATCATTCACGCTCAATACAGAAACTACTTTTCCATTTCTCTCAGAGCAAAGGATATTCCTGACACCTTTGCCTCCTCTGCTAATCAATCTATAATCAGCTATTGGTGTTCTTTTTCCAAAACCATTCTCTGTCAATGTCAATATCTGCCTATCATCATCAGCTATTATCATTCCAATGACTGCATCACTCTTATCAAGCCTTATTCCTCTGACTCCTGAGCTGTTTCTTCCAGTAGCTCTAACATCCTCTTCATTGAATTTTGCAGCCTGGCCTTTGGCTGTTGCCAATAAGAGATTCTTAGTGCCATCTGTCATCACAACATTTATCAAAGTATCATTCTCATCAATGTTTATAGCTAATATGCCTCCTTTTCTTGGATTAGAGAACTCGATAAGATTAGTCTTTTTTATTGTTCCATTTCTTGTAGCCATGACAAGATAATGCTTGTCATCAAATTCATTCACAGGAATTATCGCATTGACTTTCTCATCATTGCCAAGCTCAAGAAGATTCACTATTGCTTTGCCTAAAGATTGTCGTGAAGCATCAGGCACTTTATGCACCTTAACCCAATAAAGTTTTCCTGCACTAGTAAAAGTCAAAAGATAGGAATGTGTCTTTGCAACAAACACATTCTCAATAAAATCACCCTCTTTGAGATCAGAAGCAATAATGCCTTTTCCACCTCTGTTCTGGACTTTGTAGGCAGCTAATGGCATTCTCTTAATATATCCAGAATGAGTCATTGTTATAACAACCAATTCATTTGGTATTAAATCCTCAATCTCAAAATCAAGCTCTTCATCACTCACATCAATGATCTTGGTTTTTCTTAAGTCAGAGTATTTGTCAATTATGTATTTCAATTCATCCTTGATGATGTTTCTTATCTTAAGCTCAGAAGCAAGAATGTCTTTAAGCTCTGTAATCAATTTTAATAGATCATTATATTCATTATTTATCTTATCCTGCTCAAGAGCTGCTATTCTCTGAAGCCTCATGTCAAGTATTGCCTGAGACTGAACTTCTGTCAATGAATAATTTTTTATAAGGGATTTTTTTGCATCATCAGCAGACTTAGAAGCCTTAATCAAAGCAACAACAGCATCAATATTCTTCAAAGCAATCCTCAAGCCCTCAAGGATATGCGCTCTTTCCTCTGCTTTCTTAAGATCAAACATGCACCTTTTTCTTATTATGATTATTCTGTGACCAAGATAATTCTTCAGATAAGGCTTTAATCCCAATAATCTTGGCTGATTATCAACCAATGCAACAAAATTAATCCCAAAACTATCCTCAAGCCTAGAATAATTGTATAATAAATTCTTGACAATCTCAGGATTAGCATCTTTCTTTAATTCAATAACAATCCTCACTCCATCCCTGTCAGATTCATCCCTTAAATCAGATATGTCTGAAATCTTTTTATCTTTGACAAGATTAGCAATATCCTCAACTAATTGTGATTTATTGATCTGATAAGGAATTTCTTTAACAATCAATCTTTTCCTGTCCTTTTTTTGCTCAATGTCGATTACAGACCTTATCTTTATAGCTCCTTTACCGTTTTTGTAGGCTTCAATAATGCCTTTTCTTCCTATGATTTCAGCAGCAGTCGGAAAATCAGGGCCTTTTATTATACTGCATAATTCTTCTATTGTTATATATGGATTATCAATCAAGGCAATGACTGCTTCGCATGATTCCTTAAGGTTATGTGGAGGAATATTAGTTGCCATACCGACAGCGATTCCAGAACTGCCATTAACAAGAAGATTAGGAAATTTGCTAGGAAGCACTAAAGGCTCTTGCAATGTTCCGTCAAAATTAGGAGCAAAATCAACAGTCTCTTTATCAATATCCTGGAGCACCTCGTCAGAAATTTTAGACATACGTGCTTCGACATATCTCATTGCCGCTGGGGAATCTCCGTCAACTGATCCCACATTGCCTTGACCCTGCACAAGAGGATATCTTAAAGAAAAATCTTGAGCCATTCTTATTAATGCGTCATATACTGCAATATCTCCATGCGGATGATATTTTCCAAGACAATTATGCGAAACGATTCCATTTGCTACAAACTCATGATCATCTTCAACTTCTAAATCATATGTTTTCTCTGACTTGGTCTTTTCTGTATTCTGTACATTCATGAAATAGATATCACCATCAATGATATGATCGACTTTAGATGAAAGTGCTGAATCAATATCTTTTAATTTTCTTTGTATGCCCCAATCGACGATTTGGGATTTTGTTAACATTTTTTCTTTCAAATCTTTAGAATACCTTATTTTAGAACCTGTTGGATATTTTATCCCTGATTTAAATTTATTTCCACCATTATCTTCATACCATCCTCCACCTATATGTTTTTTACTTAACTCACCAAATATTATTTCTCCTGCGTATGGGATAGCGTCAAAGAAACTTACTTTAACAGCAGGACACTCTTTAATTGTCTTTAATCGTAATGCTTTGGTTTCTTCAGAGAGAGAAAGAAAATTCGCAAGTTTTTTTGCAAATATACTCCCTATTTCTAAATAATGAAACGCTCTTGTGCTTCTTATCAACCTTCCAGCAAATTTATTTTCTGTCTTCTTTGTGTTAGTGTATTTTTGACTCATAATGCCTAAATGGAATAGAATTATTTGAAGTTGATCTATCAACTTTTCAGATACAGAGCCGTAATGGATCATGTTTCTTTCTACATGTACACTTCCATCTCCATCAATAAGTCCGCTCATAAATGAGTAGATGACTTGTTTGGGAGATTTGAATATCTCTTCGGGTATTTCTTTGGTTGCTGCGAATGCATTATAAAGTGAGAATTTTGAAACAAGTAATTGATTAATGACACCTGCATTTATGCGTATCACATATAATTTTTTTACAAGCAATACTTTTCCATTATCTTCTAAATGTTGCTGTTTTTCTTCAATAGTGCAATAATAATCAAACTCTTCTTTTAGTATAGAATTAATCTTGCTGATTATGCCAGAAGATGTTGAGCAGAATCCGATTCTAAATGGATAACCTCTTTTTATCCCCTTTTCTATCCATCCATCTGATAATAACTGTCCGAGAAGATATGCTATATTTTCATTCAAATAAATGTTTCTGCCATCATATTTACCTAGATACACTGTTTCTTTGATAATAGGATAATCTGCTTTCATAACTACGAAATCAGAGGAGCTCAAGTCTTTAGCCTCTCTCCATTCAAAATCTAATTTATCATTAATCATTTTTAATTTTTGAGAAGGTGTGGCTATAACACTCATGCCGTTTGACAATTTAATTTTCACAAGTTCTTTTTCAGGCATCTCAAATAATTCTTTGACTTTTTTCTTTCCATTTTGAGTATGGACAGTGTTTCCCTTTTCAATATTCTCTATTGGGATAAGGCCTTTTTCAGTGATAATTTTTGTGCCTTTTACAAAGCATTCTCCTACAATTCTTGCTGCCTTTTTGAATGGCTTATTATATGTATTGCCCATCTCTGACATTGCATACAGAATTCTTCTATGAACAGGCTTCAAGCCATCCCTAACATCAGGCAATGCTCTTCCAACAATGACAGACATTGCATAATCTAGATAAGACTTCTTCATCTCAGCTTCAATAGGCTGAAGAATTATCCTAGGATTACCATTTCCATTACTGTTTTCCAGAGCTGTTTTATCGTCGACCATTAATCATTCCTCTGATAACAAGAAATATCTTTTATTTATAAGTGTTTTGGTAGAAAAATGGAAGATTTATAGACGAGGAAAATGTTTATCATAACTGATTTTCAATCAGATGTTTATTTGTTAAATTATACACAGAATATTTAAAGTTATATTAACTATATAGTGGTAAAATAATCGTAAAATTTATAAATACTAGTATTAATATACACTCAGGTGATCATATGTCATACAGCTTAATAAAAGATAAACATTCAAGTTTAACTGCAATAATCAATAATTACAATGGACAATTAATAAGTTTGAATGATGGAAAAGATGAATTTATGCATCAGGGTGGCAGAGATAAAACTGATCCTTTGAGAAATACAGAAGGATGGCCTAATTCTGATTTGATAATGTTCCCAATAGTTAGTGCATCAAAAGATAATGTGATTAAATACGGACCGCATCTCTACCCAATGGATCAGCATGGAATAGTAAGAGCTATGAGGCCGTTTATTAAATCCGATGAATCAAAAATCATTGTAAAATATATTTATAGAGCAGATACTAAAATTGATAATAGTTTACGTCATAAGAAGGATCCAAAGAATCCTGAAGAAATGAGTCTCCCATTTAGTTTTGATATGGAGATTGAATATGCTGTTGATTATAAGCTTTTACACACTTCTATCACTGTTAAAAATATCTCTGATGTAGCATTTGGATATGCATTAGGTAAGCATCCCGCATTTAATTCATTTACAGATGATCCAAAAAAAGGAAGATTCTTAGATGATGAGGATATGGTTATTATGTGTAGTGATGAATTTAATGATGATGTAGAATTAAATCTTGAGAATCTTATGGAGATAAGCAAGACAGGAGCCAAAGTTTTAAAGAATCAAAGTTGTGCAATATATGTTCACAAAAATAATCGGATTACAGTGAATTCGAATCTAGGAGATATCATGTTATGGTCTCCTAGCAAGAACCTGTTCTGTATGGAGCCAATCACAGGAAAAGCAAAGAAAGGAACATTAGTCGATCTTTCTCCTAATGGAACATACAAGAATGTTTTGAATCCTGGAGAAGCAAAGAGATATAATATAACTATAGACGTGATTTGAAGGATTACTTTATCCTCGCAATCCTACTCCTCTTCTGATCAGAATGTATCTTGAATGTGTGGCCGCAGTAGACGCAGCGCTTGGATTTTGTTGTCAGCATTCCTGACTGTGGCAGATAGTTCATGTTATGCTTGCATTTAGGGCATTTGACTAGGATCATTATGATGTTTATTCAACGACATTTATCTGTTTTTCGCTAAATTTATAAATAAAGAACTTTTATTAGTTCATATGAACTATTTAGAATTCAGGATCTTTTCCATAATTTACAATAGTCCTGAACCTCTTTATCTCAGAGAGATAGTTAAAAAATCAAATCTTTCTTACGGGACTGTTCAATCAATATTGAATAGGAATATCAAATTATTTAATATAAAATTATCAGGGAAAAACAAGTATTTCTCTTTTAACAAGAATATCAATACCTTTTTTTTATTCCAACAAATAGAATCAGAGAAAATGAGGCAATTCATTATTAAAAAGCCAGAGCTTGCTCCATTTATTGAAAGTTGCAGAAAATTATCTATTCCAATAGTAATATTCGGCAGCTTTTCAAAGGGAAATCCAAAAAAAGATTCTGATCTTGACATGTTAATAATAAGCAGTAGGGATACAAAACTGCCTGAGCATTTGTCTATTTATAAACTCCACAAAATTTTCATAAAACCTGAAAATCTTCCGGAATTTCGACAGCAAATCTTATATAGAGAAATAGAATACCAACATCTTATCGTTAGCAATATTGATTATTGCCTGGATAAGGTGTTCGGATGCTGCTAAAGAGATGCCTTAAACTAAAATGTCAAAAATTTTCCACCAATGTGTTATTGGTGGAGAATCGATATGATGTAACAATTGAAAAATTTTTGATCATGCTCAAGAACCACCGGATTGTTCATCTTAGTGGTCATTCTACTATTCTATGAATGGTGGTTCTTGACAAAGATATTAAGGATAAAACCAAACATAATTATTTCTGAATCTTTTCTCAATCAAGCAGAAATAACTCTGAGCAAAATACAAAGATCAATCGAAGAAGGTGATTATCTTTGGGCTAGCGTAAAGATATATTATTCTGCATATTACTCATTGACTGCATTCCTGTGGAGAGTCGGATTGAAATCTGAAAATCATGATTGTGCTATAAAAATAACAGCATATGTTCTTAATGACACGGAAATTGAAAAAACTTTAGATAATCTGAAGAGCTCTAGAATTGACAATCAATATTACCTAAAGATATCAGATGCAAGTGTATTAAAGGAGAATTATGAAGCTGCAAAGTTGCTATATGCAAAATTCTATAATTTATTACACAATTCTAATAATAATAAGTTTACACAAAAAATAGATAATCTATTCAAGAATTAATATGGATGATTTGTATTTCTCCATGTATGCTTGCATTTAGTGCATTTGAAGATCGTTATTTCAGCCTCATCACTCGGGCCTGTTTGTTGTGTCCCGAAATATGCTTCATTGTTTCCGCATTCAGGGCACTCTTCATCTGTCTTTGGAAGACTCTCAAATGAATCTTTCTCCCTGATAACAATCTTATTTGATGTATCGTGCTTTGTATTGAATGTGATCTTATCATTATGAATATAACCACAACTGCATGAGAGCTTCCTGTTTTTAGGGATCAATAACGATCCGCATTTTGGACAGAACATAAAGAGAAGGATTATTGCTATTTTTATAAATCTATCCAAATAATTTTATTTACTTGAAAATAGTTAAATATTTAAACCAAAGTTTGTTTCTTATAGTATGATTGATGAAGGAAGATTTGTGAAATTAAAAATACGTGGTGAACCTAATGTTCGCTATGGCTTTATTTCAAATATGAATGATAATCTTACTTCCTTTGTTCACCCAATACAAGGAATCGACGGCGAATTCGATGCGAGATTTATCTCCGATTTAAAACCAATAATTCAGCATATAACTTATAGTGTTTGGCGTGCTGAGCTTAAAGAAATATTGGAAGATACATTCAATGCCATAAAAAGTAATGATTATTATAATAAGATAATAAATGAAAGACAAAAATATGATTTGGATAGAATATTAGACTATATTCAAAATGATAGAAATAAAAATATTGATTTAGATGATCTGATTGACTTGTATAATAATTTTAAATCTACGAATTTTCTAGTGCAGGGAATCGCTAAAAGAAATCCCAGTCTAAAAGTTGAGCATGTGTTAGTGATGCCTTATCCCGCTAAAAAAGAATTTATTGAAAGCATAATAGATTACAATAGTAATGGATCATTTAATCTTTACGTCACAGGAATTCCAGTGACGGAGCCTTATAAGAGCAGGATAGATAGGCATGTAGAAAAAATGAGCGTATTTGATTATCAAAAAGATTTCAAAAAAAGATAATCACTGTTTCATCTTTTCCCTAACTCTCACTATGTCATCCCTGAATTTCTTCTCGAGTTGTTTTTTAGTCAGGGATTTTGGTTTATGAATAATTGCTTGTTGATCGCTAGGCTGTTGATTAGGATCTATGGTATTTCCTTCAGCCGGCGCTTCAGCTTGTTGTACAATTGGTTGTTCAATCACTGGCTTAGGGATCTCTTCTTCTAATAATTTATTCTTCTCATGTGCTTCATTTATTTTTCCTTCTATCTGCTTGAGAAATTGTTTATGAGATTCTTTTTCCTCTTCTGATTCAGTCCAGCGCTTTAATTCAATAGCCTTAACTTTGTCAGTTTCATCCTCTGTTATCAGATCAGGGTTCAATGTCTTTTGCTCATCCTTAATCTCTGGAACTTTCACCTCATCAAAAACACTTTTAAGATTTCCATGATCTATCTCAAAATAATTATAGAACTTATCATTTGTCTTAAGGACATAGCTCCTGCCTTTTTTCTCTTTTGATACAAATCCTGCTTCCTCTAATATCTCAATATGATCATAACATTTATTTCCTCTTATCCTTACAACTTCTGACTGATAGATGGGGGCCTTCCAGGCTATAACAGCAAGTGTCTCCATGACTGATTTTGGCAATTCAGTATCTGCAACAATCTTCCTTACTATTGACAAGTATTTCTCACGGACATTAATCTTCCAGGAATCTCCTTCGTTGAATATCATCAATGCATTATTCCTTTTCTCATAATCCTTTCTTAATTCATCAAGGATTTTCCTAAGCTTTCTTTTGTCAATGTTGCATAATTCAGAAATAGTCCCTTCATCAAGATACTTTCCTGATGCAAAAAGCAATGCCTCAACCTTATTCTTATCATCAGTCTCTTGTTTAGGCTTTATTGTTGATTTAGGCAGTGATGGTTTTTGTTCAATAACAGGTTTTACCTCATCCTGAGCCTCCCGCTTTATGATCTCCTCTATTACAGGTGCTTCAATGATATATGGTTTGATAGGCTGTTTTATTTTTTCTTGTTTTATTGCGGTTTTCTTAAGCTCTATGATAGGTTTCTCAATTACTTTCTCGACTGTTTTATGCTTTGATGTTTTTTTTTGTGTTTTAGATTTCCACATTTTTATTTATGCATATATTTATTGCCGTCTTGCAGAATCGTTTTTTCCTTGAGTAGAAAATCTATAAAAGGCTTAAGATGCTCCATATCAATGCCTACTTTATTTGAGATCTCCTCAACAGTCTTTGGCTCATTTACAGCCAATACAATCAAATTCCTTATGCTTCTGCCTAAGTTATTCTTAAGGAGTTCATTTTCTGATTGAAGGCTTTTTGTCACTATTGACACTTCATGGATTTTTGACAGCAGATCATTATACCAATCTGTCAGGTTTTTTTCTGTAAAAGCGAATGATTCAGGCTCTATTATCTCGATGCTTGCAGGACTGAGATTAAAGCATAATACATTTAATTTCTCAAAATTGCTCACTAAAACCTGAGCCTCCATGAATGTGCTCCAGATGCCATCATGCTCTTCGCAATCTGCATAATATTCATTCATGAACACATACTCAGGATCCTCTTTTATTGCAGAAATATACTTTTTTAATGATCCTTCAACATGCTCTTTGGGATTTCCAGCCATCTCAAATATTACTCTGCAATGCACATAACCCTTCTGGATCAGCTCCTTTACTTCTTTTTCATTCATAACCCGATTAGTAATATGTTTTTTATAAAGCTTTTGAATCTAATATAATTTTTTTTCGATAACTTTATATTCTTGATTTTCGAGTATTTTCTTGATGAAGCTTTCAGGTTTATTAGTGGTCGGAATAGTTGGTGTTGTCGCCATAGTTTTTATGTTGTTTTCCGTAGGGATATTCTCTGATGGCGGTATTACTGGAAAGGTTACTGGTGTTTGTAATTCTTTTTCTGTTGATTCTGATTCTGGTTTTTTTGTTAAAGGCTCATCAGTTGTTTCTGGTTGTGTTGCTGCTTCTGTGTCTGATTTTTGTTTGAATCCTTGTGTTGTTGGAGAGTATGTTGGATCCAGTTTAATTCATGTTAATTGCCTTTATGGATGTGTCAATGGAGCATGTCTACAACAGGGTGCGAATCCTTCTCTTGCAGAATATTGCGCAGATAAAGTTGGTGGTCAGGATGTTGAGGATTGTGATAATGGATTTGATGATGATAATGATGGTGATACTGATTGTGATGATGCTGATTGTGAGAGTGCTCCTAATTGTGTTGTTGAACAGGTGTGTGGTAACGGTAAGATCGAAGAGGGCGAAAGAGTTTCTACATGTCCTGCTGATGTGAATTATTTATCGACAAGAAAAGGTCATGCCCCATTAGGAAGCGGAATAACATATTATGTCAAGACTGATGGAGATAATAATAAAGATGGAAAATCATTGGCAAACGCATGGAAGACAATAGGAAAGGCAAATACTGTATTGCAGCCTGGAGATTCAGTCATAATATCAAGTGGTACATATACTGGTCCTATAACGCCTGATAATAATGGCTCGTCTGAATCCACAAGGATAACATTCAGGGCTGCACCCGGCGCGAATGTAATAATTAATGGAGGGTGGGGTGCGGATTTGACAGGAAAATCGTATATAACGGTTTCTGGGATTAACATGAATGCTGCGCACTATGTGCAGTTATCCCACAGCAACCACATAATAGTTGAGAATGGAGAATTCATAGGAACATACAGCAATCCCGGAATTCAGATGCGGTCAACATCGTATGCAATAATAAGAAACAACAAAGTGGTAGGCTACAATGATGGTTATCAGGATCTAATTGAGATAGTTGGTAGTTCTCATCATAATCTCATTGAACATAATAGGCTCGAGCAGGGCTCACATACTTGTTTAATCATGAATGGCAATAGTAATTACAATGATAAAGATCCCAATCATAATATAATTAGAAGCAATTATTTCTTGAACGATTGGCATCATTGTATAAATGATCAGATTGGCGTGAACTATAACCTTTTTGAGGGCAACTTCTTTGCGAAGTGTGGTAGTGGCGACAAAAATTCTGCTCAGGATACTCGTTCATATAGTGACAGTGCAGGTGATGCGGGGCAGTGGCAATCCCAGGAAAGATATGGAATAGCAAGGTTCAATACGGTAATGTATTCCGGTGAGAGACAGGCAGAGGCTGCAGCATTCGGTGCCAGTGGTGGCGGAAATACTATCCCTAGGCCAGATGGATATCAGGATTATGTAGGTAATGCGATTTATCATAACGTTTTCTATATGAATTATGATAAGGCATTCAATCTAGGAATATATTATAGGCCTGCAGGGAATGATCTAGGAACATATAGGGATAATATCTTCAAGAATAATATCTTATATGCAAACGGTATTGATCCTCATGCTAGTGGAGAAGTTGCGATAGGCTATTTTAGGTATTGGGCGGAGGGAAATTCTGTGCCTCCTTATCCATCAGGGGACGTATGGGCAAACAATATTATAGAAAATGTGAATGAGAAAATACTAGATTATACACATAATGAGTATACATTATCTCAGGCCTCGGCTGTAAGTCAATTAACTTTTTCACAAAATATTGGTGGTGATCCAAGATTTGCTAATCCATCATCGCATGATTTTTCACTACAGGCAACATCACCAGCAATCAATGCAGGTGTCTGTTTGACAACAGTCAAGACTTCTGGAAGCGGAACATCTGTTGTTGTTATTGATGCTCGTTATTTTATTGATGGTTGGGGTATTGTTGGTCCTGACATGATTCAGATCGGTAATGATGTTGTTAATGTTACTGCTGTTAATTATGATTCTGATGTTTTGACAGTAAGCAGATCTATCTCTTATTCTGCCGGTGAATGTGTTTCATTTCCTTATTCTGGACCCAGTCCTGATATTGGTGTTTATGAGTATAAGTGATTCTTGCTAATTTAATAACTTAATTGCTTACTTTTTCTTCTGAATATAATCTTATAACCGAAATATGTTATTATTGATGCCCCCAAAATTAATGCTCCGATTATTGAAATCTTTTTTGACTGCCCATTCTTTGATTCATAAACAACATTTGATGTTATAGATGAATTATGTGAGAAATTTTTATTATTTAAGATTTCTCCAACTATAGATGTTTGTTGCACCGATTTTTGTGTTGTCGAATCAACCGCATTATTTAATTGTTGTTTTTCGCATATATCATCCATAGATCTTGTTTCCTTTAAATCCAATCCTTCAATAATCAGACTATTTTTACCGCATTCATCTACTGGAATGCTTATAAGATAATTAACTCCGGAATATTTATCTAATTTGAATTTGTATTCAGAACTTATTCTTCTATTTTTCTCATCTATAATATATGCATTCACAAGATATTTTCTTGAATCTCCTCTATAGATGTATGCATCAACAATCACATTATCTTTTTCATAAGTAACATTCTTTATATTTATTTCAGAAATTGTCTTTTGATCAACTGTCTCACATTTTGTCGCTGTATTTGTTGATGATGTTGATGATTTTTCGCATTTAGGTTTCTCATAATAAGGGTTTCTGATAATCAATAATTGTTCTGCTGAAAGATTGCTTTCTTCAAGAGGATTGCAATCAACACTATTGATGTTGCTTTTGATGATTAAGGCCTGCTCCTCATTTTTTATGCTCGGCGTGAAGCTTTTTTCATTCTGATTAGATGTAATAATTTTATCCTTTACAATATTTTGATCAAGATCCTCTATCCAATATTCTATTGAATAATTTATTTTTTTATCTGATGCAATTTTGTTATAATATTTAATGGCTTCTTTATTGTTGAAGATGATTCTATCCTCTTTAAGATTAATGTTAAGGCTAATATTGCAATAATCTCCACTATTAGAATTATTAGTATGATTGACACTGGTATTGATGGATGTATTTGTTGTAATATTTATTGTCTGGTTTATCGTAATGTTAATGCTTTCATTATTAGTTAGATTAATATCAATTGAATTATTTTCAATATATAAGATATTTTCATTCCCCGGCGTCGAAATGCAATCATAGTAAGATTCATTTATTAGGCAGAAAGTCATGCCTTCATCTGCAGATGAAATATAATCAACATTGTTTATTATTGTCGAATTCCAGGCTATGCTTATGTTCTCTCCTGAATTTGATAATGAGAAACTGCTATAGTATAGTGAAGAAACATTTAAATCAGGATAATCCTGCAAAAATAATCCGCAATCATCACATATTATTGAATATCCGCAATCTGATATGTTGTTGAAACTTTTGATATTATGATTTACGTTGTTTTCCCTTAATGAAATACCTTCCATACTTAGATTGCATAATCCATAAATTTCTACCCATTCTCTTTCAGCATCATTACCAACAGGATTTGACATGATCTCCGATATGACAGGAAGAGAACTTACAGAGAAGACCAGAGTCAGGAATATTATCCCGATGAAAATCAAGATTGTCATTGTCCTCATTATTTTTCTTAATGTTTTTCTCCTCATTAAATCAGGTAATGCAATGATATTAATATTGATAGCGCAAGAGATTTCGGATATTATTCAATGATTTCAGAAACCTTGCGGATTAATTATAAACACCTTTGATGATATTCCGGCATTTAATACATTTATTGTTCTTAATTCCGACAACCTTTGTCTCAAAGCCTCTTTTTATCAGAAGAGCATCACATTTGGGGCAATGAGTATTTTCATTTAATCCAATATTCCCTATATAAACATATCTTATTCCTTTGGATTTTGCAATATTCTCTGCTTCGATTAATTTGTCTGTTGGAGTAATATTGATACTGTCAGCTTTATAGTATGGGAAAAACCTGGAAAAATGCAATGGAACATCTTTTCCTATGTTCTTGATAATCCAATCGCACATTAGATTTATTTCAGATGTACTGTCATTTAATCCTGGAATCAGCAAATTAGTCATCTCTAGCCATGTCTTGCTTTTATGAATTGCCTTAATAGTATTTAGTACAGGCTTAAGACTGGCATTTGCATATTCCCTATAGAATGTTTCATTAAAGCCTTTCAAGTCAATATTTGCTGCATCAATATATTTCAGCAATTCCTTCAATGGTTCAGGGTTGATAAATCCATTGCTTACAATTACATTTTTTATTTTATGTTTTTTTGCTAACTTTGCAATGTTAATCATATATTCATAAAATATTGTGGGTTCATTATAGGTATAGGCAATCATTCTTGATCCAGATTCAATACATCTTCTAATTATCTCTTCAGGCTCGACAAAATTAAGGTCTGTTATCCTTGCTCTTGTTATATCATAATTTTGGCATCCTCTGCAGAATAGATTGCATCCTAGTGTTCCTAATGATAATATCTTTTCTCCGGGAAGAAAATGATACAGAGGCTTTTTTTCAATAGGATCAAGATGCACAGCGCAAGGCATCCCATAGACCATTGAAACAAATTTATTATTCTCATTTTTTCTTGTCCCGCACAGTCCTGTCCTGCCGACTGAAATAACACATTCATGAGGACATAATAAGCATTTAATGTTGTTTCCTGATTTTTTATAGAATTTCTTTATTATCATGCAGGTGTTAAGATGATGGTTTATAAAAATTTTATCAAAACAAAAATTCTCGTGCATTGAATGGCTTTTTCACTATTAGATAATAATGAGAAAACTTTTAATAGTCTTTAAAAATAATATTCTTTAAGATTAGATAATAAAAGGGGTGTGTTAATGTTTAATTTCTTGAAAAAGAAGCCAGTACAGCAGCAGCAATTTGATATAAATACATTGAAGACAGATCTGCCTTCTATTGAGGGATTGAATCTGCCAGATTTAGATCAATCACCATATAATTCTGAACTGCCAGCTTTAGATAATCAGCAGCCTGCTCCCGGCCTTCCTGCACTTGATTTTCCTACTCCAAACTTCCCTCAATCCAATATTCCTAATTTTCCCGAGAATGCTGTCATAAAAAAAGAGGTTCCTATTGAAGAGGTTTCAAGAGACATAAATCAATTATTCATGCCAGACCCTGAATGGAAGGAGCCTGACTGGAATAATTTTGTTCCATATAATGAGCCTGAAATTGAGCCCCCAACTGTAAATGATTTTGGCGTAGAAGAACAGAAACCTAAAGAGCCAAAGATTTATGAATTGCCAGAATTCACAGCAGAAAGTAAAACTATTGAAGGGCCTATTCCTTATGATGTCTTTGTCAAAGGGTCTGAATATAAGAAAATATTTGATGAGATAGATAACATCAAACAGTCATTGGATGTCCAGGATAAGAGGCTTGGCGTTGTGACAGAGGAGATGAAGAAAGAGGATCTATTGATTAAGTTAGCAAAAGAAAGCACTGAGACAATTTATAAGAGGATGTTGAGTATTGATAAAAAGGTATTTGTGTAGAGGGTGATAAAATGCAAAATGTTCCTGTATTCGTGAAAATAGACAATTACAAAGAGGTACTTAATATCATCGATGTAATGAAGAAGAAGATAAAAGACACTAAGCAGAGTCTTGCAAAGATCCGTGAATTAAAGGCACAGGAAGAGCAAGAAATAATAGAATGGGAAAGGAATGTTAATGAGATAACAAAAAGGCTTGTATTCATAGATGCCGCATTTTTTGACAATGACTAAAATGACAAAGAACATAATTTCAGAAGATTCATATTTTGTATCAATAAAGGATCCTGTAGAGTCCAGAAGGCATATACTTGAAGCATCTAAAAAGTGTCTTCAATCGCTTCAGAGCTATCAGAAGATCCTCCTTATTAGAGATGAGAAGCTAAGAGAGATGGAGGTTTTAAGAGAATCAGTCAAGGAATTAATATTTCTAAATACAAAGCTAGGCCATAAGCTTCCCCAATATAAATCTGAAATAATAGGTCAATTTAAGAGAGAAGAAAAAAAGTCAGAGACAAAGCAAGAGAAAAAACCTGTTAAGGCAGAGCCTAAACGAGAAGAGCATTATGACAGGACAGAATTGCAGAAGCTTGAAGAGTCATTGAATGCTATCGAAGAGAAACTAAAGACTCTAGGATGATAATTCTTTTTTTTTTAATTAATTTTATAAAGCAATAATTAATTCTATAATTCGGACAACTTTATGTTGTCCTTGAGTGGTTTTTATCAAATCACAAAAGAGTGAAACTCTTTGTGCGCAAGAAACTTCGTTTCTCTGCGTTTTTCCAAAAATTTGGAGGGATACCGAAGTGGCCAAACGGGAAGGACTCAAGATCCTTTGGCTTAGTGCCTTCAGGGGTTCGAATCCTCTTCCCTCCACTTATTTTCTTAGAATTATGTTGAAGTGTTCATCATAGAAAATAGGAGATTAAACACCATTAATCCGACCACTGCAATTAATAATCCTCCGATAATGAAAATACTTTTTGTTTCAGGGAATATTGTTGATCCTGCTATACCTCCGGAAATGAATAAAAAGCACCCAAGTCCGATGTTATATAGTATCTGCATTAAAGACATGATTCTTATGAGCAATAGTTATTTATAAATTTTTATATTAAACTTTATAAATTGTTGAAATTAAACAATAGTCATGTTCAAACATATTGCGGGAAGCTTTGATCTTGACATTCAGGAAGCACTGAAAGAGCTTAGAAAGCACGATTATAGAGAGAAGATCATTCAGGAAAATCTTAAATATGTCAAATTCCAGATTTCCTTATCAACAACTCCGGATATTCTCATAATCCAATCAATCAATGCTATTGAGGATCTTGATAGGACAATTAATCTTTTGTCCAAAAGATACAGGGAATGGTATGGATATTTTCTTCCTGAATTGTCTGAAAAGATCCAGGATCATGAGATTTTCATAAGAAGATCCTTAGAGGACAAGAATGAGCTGATTAAGGAATTGAATATCGATATTTCTATGGGTAAGGATTTTGATCAAAAGCACATAGATGCAATGAACTTATTCGCACGGCATATTATTGAATTGTTTGATCAAAGGGCTGATTTAAAGGAATATTTAGAATTGATTATGCAAGAGCAATGCCCTAATCTTTTTGCTGTTGCAGGATCATTGATTGGAGCAAAGCTTATTGAGAAGGCAGGATCATTAAAGCATCTATCAATAATGCCTTCTTCTACAATACAGTTGTTAGGGGCAGAGAAAGCTTTGTTTAGGCATCTGAGAAATAAGAAGATCAGGCCTCCAAAACATGGATTAATATTAAGCCATCCATATGTGATGGATGCAAAGAATAAGGGAAAAGCAGC
>DUIB01000067.1 GCA_013330595.1 Candidatus Woesearchaeota archaeon
TTCCGAAATTATCGAGAATAAATTGTATTTCACATATGTTAAATATGCTTTTGATCCTAATCATGGTCTTAATAAAACGTGGTACATTAGCAGTTTTAACTTTGATACTTTAGAGTTCACTAATCCGATTATTATTCCCAAAGAGAGTCATCTTGAAATTACGCCTTATGCGGTTGATAAATTTAACGAAGAACTTTATTTTCTCATAGAGTCTGTTGATGAAAACAATTTAAGTGTTATTCCTTATAAGAACAAGGAATCATATTTCTTATATAAATTAGAAAATAATAATTTAGTGAAATTTCAGGAATATATGCCTGGTCGATATAGATATAATGTCGGAAGAATTTATGGAATAACATCATCAGATATTTCATCATATATTCAAAGAAGCATCAACTATGACAAATTATTCCGAAGGATATATCAGCCTAACGAATATACTCTGATAACTACTTCTTTATTTCTTAGACCTGGTGTGACAGCGCAATATAGACGATCGCAGGAGTTGAAAGAAAAGTTGGAGCAAAACAGCTATATTGTGGATTGTTATATGGATAGTCAAGAATATTCGCCTTGTCAATATGCATCGACACTTGATCCTGTAAAGTTTAAAAGGATGCAGACAATATTTTATGAAGACCATGGAACTTATAATTATATGGGTTATCTAAATTCAGGTGGGGGTTATCTAAATTCAGGCAATATTCCCGAACTTGATAATATTCCCGAACTTGATCTTTCTGCAGTTCTTGCAAGTGGATGCAGCACCAATAATTTTCAGGCATCCTTGTATAATAAGCATTCTTCTGATCTTATAGGGCCAAATATGCTGCGGAAAGGAGCCATTTCCTATATAGGAGCCATTGTAAACACACAAACTACACCTACCGTATTGTATTATATTAAAAGTGCAACAGGCAGAGGAGAGAAAAATCTGGGTCAAATAAATTATGCTATGAATCATGATTCGCCTCACGGGACATATGCTTACGCTTATATTTTACTAGGAGATCCTTTGCTTGTACCCAAATATGCACAGGTTGATGTTGATTGGGAAAACTATGACTAACATTTATAAATAATATCAGAATCACGGTATGTATGAAGCAATACAAATTTTTTAAAGGAGTATATTGTAGAGAAAAAGGAAGAGACTTACTTATTTATACTCAAAATCTTGTCAAAGGGCAGAGAGTTTATGGAGAGAATCTATTCACAGAGCAGGATGTCGAATACAGAGAATGGGATCCTAAGAGAAGTAAGCTTTGTGCTGCATTAAAAAAAGATGTTAATCAAATAGGTATCAAGGAGAATGATTATGTTCTTTATCTAGGTGCAAGCACTGGAACAACAGTAAGCCATGTTTCAGATATTGTTGGAGTAAACGGATTGGTCTATGCAATGGATTTTGCTCCAAGAGTCTTAAGAGATCTTGTCTTTTTAGCAGAAACAAGAAACAATATTGCTCCAATACTTGCAGATGCTAATCATCCTGAAACTTATCTTAATTTAGCTTCAGAGGTTGATGTTGTATTCATGGATATTGCACAAAGAAACCAGGCAGAGATATTCCTAAAGAATTGCAGATTATTCCTAAAGCAAGGTGGTTATGGCTTATTGGCATTAAAGGCAAGAAGTGTTGATGTTACTAAGAATCCGAAGGAGATCTACAGACAAGTCAGATCAGACTTAGAGAAAGAGATGATTGTTGTTGATTATCGCGAGCTAGATCCATATGAGAAGGATCATGCAATGTTTATCGTGAAGAAGAAATGAATTATAATTCTCCTATCGCTTTCAAAAGTTTTTCATGTCCTTTTGCTACCTTTTCTGCTTTTTGCAGTACTTTTAAAAATATCTTATACTCGTTATCCTCATTTGACTTTTCCGACTTTTTTGTTTCGCATTTAGAATGCTTCATAATATCGGCGATGATGTATAATATATAAATTTTATTCTATTAGTCTAACAAACACAAATCCGGGATATTCTGTTTGATGGAATTGATTATTTATTCTTGTGACCTTGAATATTGAATTATTTATAGGCATGACTGCTATCCCATTATCTGCAAGTTGATCAAGAATGTTTTTATTTATGTATTCTGCAGCAGCACTCACAAGAATCCTGTCATAAGGAGCATTTTTCTCATATCCATTAAATGCATTAGTGTTGATAATATGGATATTGCTGTTTTTTTCTAAGAGTTTTCTTGAATCATCTGCCAAGCCTTTTATTCTTTCTATTCCAATAATCCTTGAATCTTTGGAAATCTCATTCATCAATGCTAAGACATATCCTGATCCAGAGCCTATCTCGAGAATCTTGAGATTATCTTTTAATTCCAGTTGATCCAGCATAAATGCAATTGTGCTTGGCTGGCTTATTGTCTGTCCATGCCCTATCGGAAGAGGAGAATTATCATAACTATATTCAGCCAATTTCTCTGGAATAAATTTTTCTCTCTTGATTTTTTTAAATACATTTATTATCTTTTCTGAATGACCTTCAAACTTTAGAATTTTTAATAGATCCCTCTTGAGCATAATTAGTGTAATATGAGTGAGATTATTTAGTTTACGATTAAATTTTTAAAATCACATCTATTTCATTAATCATGCTCACTTTATTCAACACTTTATCAAGGAAGAAAGAGGAATTCCATCCGATACATAAGGATTATGTTGGATTATATACTTGTGGGCCTACTGTGTATTTCTTTGCTCATATTGGGAATTTGAGGACATATGTTTTTGAGGACCTGTTGAAAAGAGTCCTGTTATTCAACAAATTCAAAGTCAAGCATGTTATGAACATTACTGATGTCGGTCACCTCACTAGTGATGCAGATGAAGGTGAAGATAAGATGCTCAAAGGAGCAAAGAGAGAAGGAAAAACAGTTTGGGAAATAGCTAAATTCTATGAAGATGCATTCATGAAAGACATGGAAAAATTGAATATGCTAATGCCTGACATTAAATGCAAGGCAACTGATCATGTTCAGGACATGATTGATCTGATAAAAAGACTCGAAGATAAAGGAATGACTTATATTGCCAATGGAAATGTGTATTATGATATTATGAAATTCCCTCATTATGGGGTATTGGCAAGACTTAATATGGAAGAACTCCGGGCAGGAGCAAGGATTGAGATTGATGAACATAAGAGAAATCCACATGATTTTGTATTATGGTTCACTAAGTCAAAATTTGAGAATCAGGAGATGAAATGGCCTAGTAAATTTGGAGTGGGATATCCCGGATGGCATATTGAATGTTCTGCAATGTCAATGAAATATCTTGGAGAACATTTTGATATTCATTGCGGAGGCATTGATCATATCCCGGTGCATCATACTAATGAGATTGCACAATCAGAAGGTGCTACAGGGCATAAATGGGTCAATTATTGGATGCACGGCGAGTTTTTAGTTATGGATAAAGGCAAGATGTCCAAATCATCAGGAGAAATCCTTACATTAAATTTTGTTCAAAGCAAAGGCTATGATCCTCTTGATTACAGGTATTTATGCTTGAACACTCATTACAGGACTCCACTGACATTTAGTTTTGAATCATTAGATGCAGCAAGATCTGCATTCCGGGGATTGAAGAATAAGATAATTGAATTTAGAAAGAATCAGGATAAACATGATAAATCAAGTGATGCAAACATAATAATTATTGAGAAATATAATGCAGACTTTATTGAAGCAATCAATGATGATCTGAACATGCCAAAAGCTTTAGCAGTATTATGGTCTGTAGTAAGAGATAAGGATTTAAGCGATAAGGAAAAACTTCACCTGATATTTGAATTCGACAAAGTCTTTGGATTAGACCTGGTGAATGTTGCAGAAGAGACAATAGAGATTACAAAGGATATCCAAGAGCTTGTTGATCAAAGGCAAGAAGCTCGAAAGAAAAAAGACTTTAAGAAAGCAGATGAATTAAGGGAATTAATAAAAGAAAAAGGATATTCTGTGGATGATTCTAAAGACGGGATAAAAGTAAAGAAAATATAAAAATTATTAATTTTTGTATGGGCAGTCCTTGCAATTATATGTTTGGCTTCTTGGAGTTATTGCAGGTTTGCTAAATCCATATTTTAATTTATTGTCTAATTTTTCTTCCACCTTATAACAATTCAGGCAAGGGTTGTTTTTACCTATTGTATCCAGCAGTAATTCTGTTCCGACTTCAAACTCAGAGAAATTACTGGTCAGCTGCATATTATTGAATTCAGTAATTACGCGATTTCCTATATGTGTGTTATTCATTATACCACCTTTGTATGTTTTAGAAGCCTTATAAAGACATACTTATATATAAATGTTTCTATTCAGTGGTGACAGTTATTTAAATAATATTTATAAATTAAGCCCTATTGCCCAGATCATGAACACAGCAGTCTTATTTTCAGGAGGCAAGGATTCTGGATTGGCATTGATGTATGCGATGAAAGAAAGCAATGTTAAATGCCTGATTACTTTGATCTCTGAGAATAATGAGAGCTATATGTTCCATATTCCTAATATCAAATGGGTTGAGAAACAGGCTGAAGCAATAAGGATTCCAATAATGCTTTTCAAGACTAAGGGAGAAAAAGAAAAGGAATTGATTGACTTGGAAAATGCAATAAAACAAGCTATTAAGAAATACAAGATTCAGGGAATCTATACTGGAGCCTTAGCTTCTGTCTATCAGGCATCAAGAATACAGAAGATTGCAGATAAGTTAAAGATCAAATGCTTTAATCCATTATGGCAAAAAGACCAATTTCAAGAGCTGAATGAACTTATAGAGAACAAATTCGAGATAATGATAGTTGGAATAGCTGCTGAAGGCTTTAATGAAAAATGGCTTGGAAGGATTCTGGACAAAAAGGCTTTGTCAGAATTAAAGGAGATATATGCAAAATTCAGGATCAATCCTGCTTTTGAAGGTGGAGAAGCAGAATCATTCACGCTTAATGCACCATATTTCAAGAAAAAACTCATTGTCAAGAAAGCAAAAAAGACAATGACAGGAGAATTCACAGGAGTTTATGAGATAGAGGCAATTGATGTGGAATCTATAAAATAATGAGTATTGCTTTAGAAAAGTTTTTATATATATAATGATAGCTCTATGTTGGGGAATATGAGGAGATTTTTTATTTATCTGGGAATTTTTTTGTTTTTAGTATCTGTTCTTAGTTATTATTCTGAGGCAAAAAAGAATTATGCAGATATCGAAGATAAGATAAGAGATAAACAGACAAAGGTAATTGTAAGGTTGATCGACAATAACATTGAGCAAGATAATGATCAGGATAAATCTCAAAGCATGAAAATTCAAAGTGTCCACTCAAGGCCTCAGGTAGATATTCAAGGCTCTGGATTTGTTCCTGAAAAAGAACTTTACATAATTAATGGTTATTCAGGAAAACTCACTTCCAAATCTTTGAAGATGCTAAAGCAGTTTGCAATAGATAATAATTATGAACTGGAGATATATGAAGATAGGCCATTATATTTGCTTGATGCGCCGATAGATGATCTGTCATCAAGTAATCTATCTGAAAATATTTCTTTAGATAACAATACAGCTGAAGACAATTCTACTATTGAGAATCCTATTATTGAAAATCCTGTTATTGAAGAATCTCAGAGTCCTGAAATAGATGAAAATCCTATAGAAGTGAACCTTGATGTAAGTGTTGTCTCTATTGGTGCAAACTATTCCTGGAATGTATTGAATCTGACAGGGAGAAATATAACAATTGCTGTACTCGACTCAGGCATTGATTATACTCACGATGACTTGGGCAATTGCAGCACAATGAATGAAAGCTGCAGAATCATAGGAGGATATGATTTTGTAAATGATGATTCTAACCCAATGGATGATAATGGCCATGGGACTCATGTTGCTGGAATAATAGGAGCCAATGGAGCAATAAAAGGAGTCGCTCCAGATGCAAGATTTTATGCAGTGAAAGTGTGCAATGCAGCAGGAGTATGTGATACTTCAGACATAATCCTTGGTATTCAGTGGGCTGTTGATAATAATGCAGACATAATAAGCATGTCTATTGGAGGATCATACTCTGATTTAGTTGAAGGAAATTCAGGAAAAGATGCCACATCATTAGCTGCTGATGCTGCTGTTGATGAAGGAATAAGCGTTATTGCAGCAGCTGGAAACCAAGGATCAGGAATATCCACAATAGCAGTCCCTGCATCAGCAACCAAAATTATCACTGTCGGAAATGCAGATGATAAAACTACAATCAGCCAAAGCGATGATGATGTATATTCTGGAAGCAGCAGAGGTCCAAGCGCCTTTGGCAGGCTGGATCCTGACATCATAGCTCCAGGAGTCAATATCAACAGCGCCTTCCTTAATGATCAGTATCAGACATATACTGGGACCAGCATGGCTGCCCCTCATGTCTCAGGGTCAGTAGCATTGTTGCTAGAGAAATATCCGGGACTTGATCCTTTAATTGTCAGATCAATGCTTATTGGCTCAGCTGTTAATATTTCAGGAAAAGTATTCGACAAAGGAGCAGGCGAGCTAAACATAAGGAATGCATTGTTGTCTAAAACATATGCGTTAGTAGATGCATTAAATTCTTATAATACTCGGGCTAGGAATGACAGATGGGAATTCATTGCCTCTATAGATGGTGCTAATTCAGCGAACATAACATTAGTCAATAACAATGATTTTAATATAGAATTTCAGTTGTCAATGAGTGTTATTGAAAATATGGAGAATAGCAGGCAACTAGGCTCAGACCAGTTTGCATTCCCTGATTCTGTTGCTGTTGAGGCAAACAGCAATTATACTTTTGAGATAAATTTCTCTCTGTCAAATTTTAGCCAGGAATATGCATCGACATATGGGGCATTGCTTTTTTTGGAGGGGAATAACTCCTATAATGTCACAGTTCCAGTAGTTGTAACCATTCCTATAAGGAATTATGCTCTGACAACAAGGCAGCTGCAGAGATCAGGCCAGGCTGCAGGAGATGTATTGTACTATTCTTACTTTAATCAGAAATCAGGCAATGAAACCATCGGGATTTATTGGAATACAACAGCCAATGATCTTGATCTTTATGTATATAATGAAACCGGGGATCTTGACATTTATGGCGGCTACTCAGCAACTGATGAAGAAGTGCTAATCACCACTCTGACAAATGACTATAGGTGGTTAAGAATCCATGGATTCAGCTTCAGCCCCGCACCTTATAATTTCACTATAAACATTACTGATAATGGAAATATTGCTCCAGTGATATTGAATGTCACAAATATGAATAAGAACAGCACCGATCTTAATTTCACTGTGAATGAATCTGTATTATTGAAATATTTCTTTTATGATCCTGATAATGATTCAATAACATATAATTTTAGTGATTCAAGATTTAGCATTCAAGACTTAAATTTGTCAGGAAATGTCAAGGAAGTCGCTTATCTAATCCAGGCGAATTCATCTATTCTTGGAAGCAATGATGTTACTTTTCAGGTCTTGGATGATTATGGCGGTCTTGGAATAAGCTCTGCAAGTTTTATTGTTTACGATATAAGAATAACATCCTACAGCCCTGAACTTAATACTGTTGTAAGAAAAAATAGCACAGTCAATTTCTCCCAGCAAAGCGCTGATCCTGCTAATAATTCGTTAAGCTATTATTGGTATGTAAATGGAACACTTAACAGTACTGAGCAAAACCTTTCGCTTGATACAACCTATGTTGATTCATCTATATATAATGTTTCTTTGCTCATAAGCAACAATGTCACCAGTACTGGCCTGGAATGGAATCTCACAATAGACGAATCAGGACCGATAATCAATATTGTGACAGATTCCGATGCTATAAATACATCAACAGTCATCATCAACTATACTGTATATGATGAATCAGAAATCGATAAATGCTGGTATGTGTACAGAGATCTTGATAATTTGACTGGAGATACTTCTGATAACATAACTGAAATAGTGGATGACTGCTCTACACGTATTGTTTACTTTGGCTCTGGAGTGCATGAATTATTCGTGTATGCAAATGATACATATGGATTCATAGGATATGATGCCTTAAACATTACTGTCGTAGATGAGAAGGCACCGGTCATTTCCAGCCCTAAACCTTCAGGGAGATTATCCAGTTCAACTGACTCTGTCACGCTGAATGTGACAACTGATGAATATGCAACATGCAGATATAGCGAAGAAAATGAGCCCTATGATGATATGAGCAGGAATTTTGTAAATAATATAACTGCACATACTAAATCCTATTCTGTGGATTCAGATACAGATTATATTATTTATGTTAGATGCATTGATCTTTCCAATAATTCAAACCCAAACAGCACGATAATCGCATTTAATGTATCTGCAGCTTCAGGTTCATCAAGCTCGGGAGGATCTTTAGTAACTGAAGATGATGATGACAATGCTACTGAGACTGCCTCCAGATCTGATAGCAAGATTTTCAATTATTACATTGTCTCTGCCACCGATAATGTTGAGATAAGGAATATCGGGGGCGCAATCAAGGAAATGAATATAAGCATAAACGGCACAAAGTCAGGGATTGCGATAAAGTTGCATCAGGATCAGACGCATATTGAGGAATCATCCTTTAAGTTCAGGAAATATGCAATACTTGACATCACTCATGAAACACTTAAGGATTCTGATATTAAGAATGTTTTAATTAAGTTTGCAGTATCGAAATCCTGGCTTATATCAAATAATGTTGTATATACTGATATGGCATTGTTTAGATATGCTGATTCCTGGAGCCTGATGGAGACAGAATATTTAGATAACGATTCCAGCAATTATTATTATCAAGCCCTGAGCCCTGGACTGAGCCTATTTATTATTGGAACAACCAAAGAGATAGGGCAATCAGAACCTGTATCTGAGATAGAGAACAGCTCTGTAAACACTAGCGAAGTGTTGATTCCTATAAGAAAGGATATTGTTGGAAGGTCATTAGGCATTCTTAATGCAACTGGGCAAGATGCTGAATCAAATGAGTCAAGAGTTGCATTAATAGTTGTTATTTTGATAATTTCTGTTCTGGTAACTGCTATTTTTGCAAAAATCAGGACCAAAAAAATTAAGGCAATGGAATCAGTCAAGCAGGAATTAGATGAAATCAAAAAGCATTATTTAGATGAAGGAAATGATATAATAAAAGAGTATAATCAAATGATATCAACAATGAATCTAAGAGATCCTGTTGTTCGTGATAAGATTAAGAATATCAGAGACTATCATCATAATAAAATCCTTGGCCTTCACCAGAAATATCAGGATAAGGCAAAAGAGATCTTGAAGAAGGGAAGATAAGATTGAGATAGTAATATAATTGCGGTTCTAAAGCATTATCTTTCTCTCCCCAAACTCCAGTTTCTTTATGTTATGTGCAGAGATTATGTCGTGCTGGATTGTTTTGAATTTATGATCAATAACCAGTTCCTTTATCTCATCTTTCAAGCTTAATCCATTGTCTTTTTTTGACTTCCAGATAAAGCTGTTCAATTCAATAATATCATCTTTTGTGATGTTTGTTAAATGCTCTTTTTCTGCATTCGGGAAAGCCTCAAAATGAATATCTTTTCCATTTATCTCCTTATAGATCCTGTAAGTGATCATTGGCATTATTGGAGCTAATAGCTTTAGTATTATTGCAAGCACTTTGTGCAATGTATGGATTGCTGCATCCTGTTGTTCAACAGTGAACTCTTTATTTTGGTTATATGCCCTGTTTTTTACTAATTCGACATAATGGCTTGCAAATGTCTCCCAGATAAAATGTCTTATCAATGTTGCCGGCGTATGGAAATCATATTCAGCATAATGCTTATTAGACTCAATTATCAATACATTAGCCTCATTCAATATCCATTTATCAAGTTCTGTTAAATGATTAGCATGAGTTGCCGGATCATTATAGGTTTCTTGGTTAGTCTGCTTGAATAGGCTTGTGAACTTTGACAGATTCCATAATTTAGATATGGTCTTTCCTGAACCTTCTATCCTTTCAAGACTGCATCTGAAATCCGTTTTTTCAAGATTTCCCTCTAATGCAGACCATAGCCTGAATGGCTCTGCTCCAAACTTGTCAAGGATATCTTTTGGGTCAATGATATTGCCTGTTGATTTAGACATCTTCTTGCCTTGATCATCAAGTATATGATAATTGATCCATACATCTTCAAAGATGCATTCTCCTGTAAGAAGATAATCCTTTAATAATGTGTAATAGAGCCATGTTCTTATTATCTCTTTTCCCTGTGGCCTTAAACTGCATGGATTGTTTTTCTTGAAGAAATCATCATCACGACTATATTTAAGGATATATAATGGGCTTATTGAGCTGTCAAACCATGTATCAAAAACTCTTTCTTCTGGCCTGAAAGCATGTTTTCCTGTATTGCCACATTCAGGGCATGTTTCAATAGGGCATTTTTCCTTCCAAGGCTGATAATATTTTCCTTTTTCTGGAGCATGAGCATGATTGCATTTTGTACAATACCATAATGGGATTTCAGTAGCATAATATCTTCTTCTTGATATAGGCCAATCAATTGATACTGAATTGATCCAGTCAAAAAGTATTTTTCTTGATTCTTCTGCAAAGAATCTTGGTTTTTTTGCTATCTCGTACATCTTGTTTATGAAATTAAGCTGTTTAAGATAGAATTCTTTCATAGAGATGAATTCAATAGGGTCTTTGGATCTTTCACAAATCGGTGTTCTGTGCTTTATCTTCTGTTGTTTAACCAAAAGCCCTTGTTTATCAGCCTCAATAATGAATCTTTTCTGCGCTTCTTTAATTGAAAGGCCTGCAAGAAATCCTGCATTCTCATTCATTGTTCCGTCTTTATTGATTGCAATTATTGGCTTTAATCCATTATCCCTAAAGAATCTTATATCAGTAACATCTCCAAAACTGCACATCATCATCAATCCAGTGCCTTTATCCATCTGAGCAACAGGATCTGGCTTTATCGGAACAACTTTATTGAATAATGGAGTTATTGCATGCTTTCCTTCAAGATGCTTGTATCTTTCATCTTCTGGATTATAGCATATCATTTCACAAGTGCAGACTAATTCCGGTCTTGTTGTTCCTATGATTATTTCTTCACCTGTTTCTTTTATCTTGAATTTAATATCATTGAAAAAACTTGGAAGCTCTGCATAATCAATCTCAGCATCTGCTATTGTTGTCTGGCATCCTGGACAATAATTATTAGTCCTTTCATCCTCATAGATCAATTCATTATTCCATAAGTCAATGAATGTATCCTGAGTCATTGATCTATAATCAGGACTGTCTGTCTCATACACATCTCCAATATCATTGCCTTTTTCCCAACTATTGAATCCGATGCCAAGTCTTAAGAATGATTCTGTTGATGCCATTGAATGCTCCTGAAGAAGCTTATGGCAGTATTCTATAAAATCAACTCTTGATGTTTCAGTAATCTTAATATTGAATTTCTTTTCAACAGCCATTTCTATAGGCAATCCATTAGCATCAAGTCCTAGAGGATAGAGGATCTCTCTGCCTTTCATCCTGTGAAACCTTGCAAACATATCCATTAGAACATAAGTAGTTGCCTGGCCGATATGTATCGGAGTATTAATATAAGGAGGTGGAGTATCGATTGAATAAACCTTTTTCCCAGAATTCTTATTGAACTTGTATCTCTTAGAATCCTTCCATTCAGTATAGATCTGCTTCTCTATTTCCTTAGTCCAGTTCTTCTCCTCTAACTGTGATGTCATAATCTTGTGATTAGAGCAGGATATTTAAAGTTTGTTATCNNTCAAAAATCGAAAAGTTTATATATAATTAGATTATACATATGATTGGTGAATCAAAATGCAAGTATTTGAAGCTGTTCCAAAGCCATGGGGAAATTCCATGGGCATAACAATACCCAGGGAGATAATAGAGAAAGAATCAATATCAGGCCAAAAAAAGGTCAGGTTCTTAGTCATAGGATCTGAAATGAACTCTATAAGAAAGGAATTCGGATCATTGAAGTTGAAGAAATCCACCCAAAAAGCAATGAATGACATCGATAAGGGTTATGATTAATTTATCAATAAAATGCCTGAGCTCCAAAAGATTTCTGATGTTAGGATATTTCTTGCAGATACATACGCCCTAATAGAAATTGTAGGTGGCAATCCTAATTACAAAATATATCTTGATCATATGCTTATTACGACAAAATTTAATCTTGTTGAACTTTATTATCACTTTCTGCATGATTATAATAAGGATGTTGCTGACAAGTATTTTGAAGTTTACTCTAAGATTTTGGTGCCGATAACTAATAGCTGCATCAAAACAGCAATGGAGTTCAAACTAAAATATAAGAAAGAAAAAGTGAGTTATGTAGACTGCATAGGACATGCTCTTGCTAAAGAGCTAGGCATAAAATTCTTGACAGGAGACCAGAAATTCAAAGATAAGGAAAATGTTGAGTTTGTGAAGTAGAGATTTCTAAAAACAATTATTTTATAAAACTCTTAAGATTACTTGAGTGTATGGAAGATAAGCATATCACGACTATGAAGGATGCTCAGAAATTAGTCAAGTTCTTTGCTGAAAGAAATAAGTGGGATGATGCTCCGAATGTCGATAAGTTCGATCATTTACACGAAGAATTAATAGAGATGTCTAAGCATTTGAGATACAAATCTGAAGATGAAAGAAGAAAATATGTTGAAGAAAACAAAGAGATATTCAAAGATGGAATAGGAGATCTATTCTTCGCCTTGTGTAGACTTGCGAATCAACTTGATGTGGACATAGAAGATGCCTTCAATATGGTCAAGAAAGAAATTCTAGAAAAATATAATCATAAGAATCCTGAGAATAAGATAATAAAATAATCTTTTCGGGAAAATTTATTAATGCCTGTTTATTGCTCCTTTTATGATTATGGAATCTTTTGAATTAGGCGATATCTGCCACATCATACGCTCTCATAATTATCTAACTGCCAATTTTCATGGTCTGAGGCTGGATACGATAGAAGAAAGCTGCGTTGGAATATTGGAAAAGAAGTATTTTAATTTATTCGGAATTAGTATTACAAGAAAAGCACATCATATTGCTAACTTATACTTTAACGATAGAAGTTCTTTGAATGATTTTTCGAAAATTTGGAAGATAGAGGTGTTTGGAAGAGAAAATTATACTTCCACTGATTCTCTGATTTTAGAACTATTAAATAAGTACGATGTGAGGATATTTAGGGAGATTATGATTGAAGATGTTGAAAAAGAGTATGATTTTGGAATAGTTTAAAATGATGAGAAATAGGATAGATTAATAGCAACTTCTCATAAAATTTATTAACCCATACCATTTATTTAGAGCATGGTAGAGGTGAGTGTTAATACTGAAAAGCCTTTTGAGATAATTCCTGATGTCAAGAAAGAGACTTTGAAGACAGGTTTCTTTATCGGTGTGATTTTCCTGATTAGTATTGCTATTGTCATTTTCTTGCAGATCCAGGTTGGTTTGGGTTTCTTGATTGATGTTTTTGCTGTTTTTGGCACTGAAATAACAGGAGGACAGATAGCATTGACTATTATTGCATTGTTTCTCATATTTGCAATTGCAGTCCTAGCATTCAGCTATTTAAGCATAAAGAATGTAAAATATTCTGTTTTCAAGGATAAGATTATGCATAAAGAGACTCAAGCACTTGTACTGATGCTAAATCAAGAAGTGCCTTTCAAAAATATTACTAGAATCACATTCTCAAGATCAGGATTTCTTAACAAGCTTCTTGATTGTGGCGACATAACAATTGATCTGACTGCATTGAACATTAAAGAAGTAAAGTTATTATCAATAAATAATCCTGAACAGGTTGCTCAGTATCTTCAAGGCATGCTTAACAATTATAATGCAACACAGCAGATGCAATTCCAGGAGCAGAAAAAGATAGAAGGGATAATGGAGAGGTTCTGATAAAAAATAATAACAGATCATAAAATGGCAAAAATATTCATATACGGAGCAGGAGCCTTTGGTACAGCCCTTGCAAAGGTATTTGAGAAACATGATGTAATAGTATATTCAATAGAAAAAAATGTTATTGAGGAGATAAACAAAGAACATCATAACACCAAATATCTGCCTGGCATAAGGCTAAATTGCAGGGCTACTTCAGAACTTTCTATGATAAAGGAGTCTGAAATAATCATAATTGCTGTTCCTTCAAAAGCAGTAAGATTGGTCTGTGGGCAAATAAAAAAATATTATTCAGGACAATATATAATATCAACAAGTAAAGGGCTTGAAAATGGAGAAGTAATGACTAAGATAATTAAGGATGTCATTAAATGCAGGCCAGAAAAAATCATGGCAATATCAGGCCCGAGCATCGCTAAGGAAATAGCTTCTGGAAATCCTACAATGGTTATGCTCGGAGGCTATAGGCATGTTACATTGAAAGTCAAGAGAATTCTCGAGACCGGGAATTTTTTCATCAAAATAACCACAGACATCAACGGGATACAGTATCTAGGATTTTATAAAAATATTATCGCAATACTTGTAGGACTGGCAGATGGTCTTGATTTAGGCAGTAATTTCAAGGCAGCATTAGTAACAAAGGCCTATAGTGACTTCTATTATTTGAATATCAGCCACATAAGAAGACATACATTCATTGATTATGCGGGATTAGGGGATTTTTTTGTGACTGCAACATCAGACGATTCTAGAAACAGGAGATTCGGAAAAATGTTAGCAAAAGGCACGCAGCCTAAGGATATACAATCCAAAATTCATCAGACAGTTGAAGGATATGATAATCTTATGCGGCTGCAGGATAATGGCTCTCTGGTTGTAGATAAAAACCTCGTAAACACACTTAATAAAATATTTCATAATCCTGATCCGCAGATGATCAAAGATTCGCTTATAGAATATATTAGATCGATGAACATAACAACAATAATTTTTGATTGGGGAAATGTTTTGACTAAGGGAAATTACAGCATGAGCGTGGCAGGCAGATTATCTAAGACATATGGCATTAATCAACGGGAATTGTTTAGGGAGCTGGAAAAGAATGAAAAACAGGCATTATTGGGGCATGATTCATTTTTAGGATTCTTCAGACGAATAAAAAAACTCTATCCTAATATCAAATATAACTTATTTTTAAGGGTATACAAAGATTCAGCGATCCTTGATCCTAAAATGATGCAATATTGTAAATTCCTTAGGAAAAATTATTCGCTTTATCTATTGTCAAACAATTATTCAATAATAGCCCCTATTCTCCAAAGGTCAGAACTCTCTGAGATATTTACTGGAATGGTGTTAAGCAACGATATTCATATGATCAAGCCTCATAAAGACATTTTCCAATATTTGCTTGATAAATATAGGCTAAGAGCAGAAAACTGCTTGTTTGTTGACGACATGAAAAAGAATCTCAGAACAGCAGAGCTAGCAAGATTCAATGCTGTACATTACACTAATATTTCTGAATTAAGGAAAAGAATCTCAGGATAGTGTTAGAGAATATTATCATGCGAATCATCCCATAAAATAATAGCTCAATAGCCTTACTCCTGATCCTGATGCATATTTCTGATTGTATTCTTTGGCTTCTGCAAGGTATGCTGTTCCTGCAATGTCTATGTGAGCCCATTTTGTCTTGTCAAGATTAACGAATTTGCTGATAAACACACCACCTGTTATTGATCCTGCCTCTCTGCCCTTGCCTTTTGGAGAGATATTCTTCAAGTCTGAAATATCTCCATCCATGTTATCCTGATATTCTTCAAAGAAGGGGAATTGCCATACTCTATCATAGCTGTCATTGCCTGCTTTGACAAGCATTGAACCTAATTTTTCGTCATTGCTCACAAACCCTGCAACATAATATCCAAGAGCAACAACGCATGCTCCTGTAAGTGTTGCCAGATCAATAATGATTTCTGGAGCATAATTCTTTTCAGCATAAGCAATTGCGTCAGCTAACACTAATCTTCCTTCTGCATCTGTATTCATTATCTCTATTGTCTTGCCATTATATGCCTTAACAATATCTCCCGGCTTTATTGCAGATCCATTAATAAGATTCTCGCATGTAGGAATCACTCCAAGAATATTCTGTTTTAATCCTAATTCAGATGCTGCTTTTATTGTTCCAAGCACTGCTGCTGCTCCTGACATATCACATTTCATGTCAGCAAATTGTCCCGCTGGCTTAATGTCATAGCCTCCTGAATCAAATGTAATGCCTTTTCCTACTATTGCAGTCATGCCTTTAGGAGCATTATTATATTCAATAAGTATTAGTCTCGGATCATGATCAGAACCTGCACTTACTGCAAGTATTAAGTTCAAGCCTTTTTGCTCTAATTCTTTCTTGTTCATTATCTTAACTTTTATTCTAGGATGTTTTGATAGTTTCTTTGCTTCTGATTCAATATAATCAGGATTGACAACAATTGCAGGTTCATTGACTAGGTCTTTTGCATAATTTGTTGCATCAGCAATTATCTTTCCTTGTGAAATGCCTTCAAGCAATTCCTTTGCTTTATTGTCCGGATATTGGAATACGGCTTTTAATTCTGGCCTATCGTCTTTCTTTGACTTGTATTTGTCGAAGACATAATCTGATAACATTAATCCTTCTGTTGCAGCTCTTCCAAGCTCTTTAGGAGCTAAATCAGATATGTTTAGAATATTTGTTGTGAATGAAGAATATTTTCTTTTTCTCAAATAATCAACAGTCCTTTGCATTGATCTTCTTATTCTTTCAATGCTTAATTCCTGCTTTTTTCCAAGACTTATGACAAGAATTGATTTATACACAGAATCTTTTATTGATGTCGAGTATGTTTTTCCAAATTCTCTTTCGAATAACTTCTTTTTTATTGCATCTTCTAATTCTTTTGATAATGGTTCATTGGATTTCTTGAATAATTCATTATCCTCATCAAATAATCCTAAAACTAGCACTTCTTGTTTGGTATCCAATGACTCTTGAACATTTATCTTCATAATTTCACCCTAACGCATTTAATATTTCCTTTACATGCCCGACAACACTTACTTTTGGGAATATCTTCATTATTTTAAAATTTTTATCAATTATAAATGTTGTCCTTGTAGTCCCCATATATTTCTTACCCATAAAAGATTTCTCTCCCCATACTCCGTATTTCTTTACAACCTTTTTTTCAAGATCTGCAAGCAATATGAATGGAAGCTTATACTTATCAACAAATTTCTTATGAGACTTCTCATCATCAACACTCACACCTATAACTATGATCCCTTTTTTCTTGAATTCAGAATAATTATCCCTGAAACTGCATGCTTCCATAGTACATCCGGGAGTGTCGTCCTTAGGATAAAAATAAAGAACAATGTTTTTTCCTTTATAGTCTGATAATTTATGCAGTTTATCATTCTGATCCTTTAATGCGAAATCCGGTGCTGAAGAGTTTTCTTTTAATGGCATAATTTCACCTGAGAGAAAGACAATATTAAGAGAATAAAAAGGTTATGAATTATAGAAACTTTCTAATTTTTTTAAGTTGCTCTTTACCTTTCAGTGTTATTTGGTAAAAACGCCATCTGTCGTCATCATTATTTATGCATTTCACAAGAGAAGATTTTCCGAGTTCGATTATTGCCCTGCTTACGCTAGCTCGCGGTTTTTTAATGAGTTTAGACAACATTACAGGCGTTAACTCCTCCTCTTGAAGTCTATTTAATATCTCAACCTTTAGTTTGCTTCTTAGCAATTCCAATGATTTGTTCATAACAATATATGGTAACATTTAGAATATAAATGAGAATAACAATTAGTGTCACTTATAGCGTAACATTTAAAAATGAAATTCCTTTTTGAGTAGTAATGCCTGTACTAAACTGGATTGGAAAAGAAGCCGTTGTAAATCATGATAAAGAAGTTCCTTTTAGGCTTCTAAAGAAGATCAAAGCTCACTCTATCGGTGAGACTTCTCAAAATCTTATAATTCATGGAGACAATTTGGAAGCTCTTAAAGCTTTGATGCCATATTATCAAGGTAAAATAAAATGTATTTACATCGATCCACCGTATAATACCGGTAATGAGGGTTGGGTATATAATGATAAAGTTAATTCTCCAAAAATAAAGAAGTGGCTTGGTAAAGTAGTCGGAGGGGAGGCAGAAGACTTATGTCGACATGATAAATGGCTATGTATGATGTATCCGAGATTAAAATTACTTAGAGACTTACTAAGTGAAGACGGTGTTATTTTTGTTAGCATTGATGATAATGAGAATTATAATTTAAGACAATTGATGAATGATATATTCGGAGAAGATAATTATATCCAAGAACTAATTTGGCATAGTAAATACACTGTTTCAAACGATGCGAAGTTTTTTTCTAGACAACATGAATATATTTTGTGTTACTCAAAGAATATTTCGTTTGTTAAAGTTGAATGTGCCGTACCTAGAACTGAAGAGGCAAATGATAGATATGCCAATTCTGATAATGATTCAAGGGGTCCATGGAAAGCGACACCTCTGCATGCTAAAAGTGGTAAAGAAGAAAATAATTTTGAATATACATTTAAGAATGGTATTAAATGGAAACCTCCGAAAGGACGTTTTCATAGATTTAGTTTCGAGACATTACAAAAGCTGGATGTGGATGATAGAATCTGGTTTGGCAAAGATTTGAAAAGTACTCCTTCAGTGAAGACTTTTCTTTCAGAACTTTCTTTAAAAATGAAATCTGGAAGTATAATCCCTTTTAGTATTGGAGGGCACACACATAAAGCAAATGAACAACTTGCAGATCTTATGGATAAAGGGGTATTTCAAAATCCTAAATCTGTAGATCTTATAAAACTATTAACAAGTATGTCTACTGACTCGGATGATATCATTTTAGATTCTTTTGCTGGCTCAGGAACAACTGGACAGGCTGTAACTGAATTAAATAACGATCAAAATAGTAATAGAAAGTTTATTCTTATAGAGATAGAAGATGATGTTGCTAAAGATATAACTGCGGAAAGAGTTAAACGAGTCATTCAAAAATATAATTATAAAGACGGTTTCGAATACTGTGAACTTGATAAATCTCTTTTTAATGAAGATGGGCAGATTGAAGAAGAATGCTCTTTTGAGCAACTCGCAACTTATATTTATTTTACAGAAACAAACACAAATCTAGATAAGAAAGCGATTGACAAAAATCTTATTGGGGATTACAACGAAACAGAGTTTTATCTTTTATTCAAGGACAAAGGCAGAAACATCTTAAATAAAGATTTCTTGAAAAAAATCAGCAAAAACAGTAAGAAAAAAGTTATCTATGCTGATAAATGCATTATAGACGATAAAACTTTGAATAAACATAAAATTCAATTTAAACAAATTCCTTATGAGGTTAAGGTGTATTAATATGGAACTTAAAAAATACCAGCAAAAAACAATTGATCTGATAAAAACGTATCTTAAGGAGATACAATTCTTTGGAGATCCAAAACACGCATTTATATCACTAACAGATCAGCCATACAAAGAAAAGTTTTTTGATAAAATTCCTTTTGTTTGCATTAAAATACCCACAGGAGGAGGTAAAACTTTAGTTGGTTGTTATGCTGTTACTGAAATTATGGATTCTTTCCTCAAAGAAAAAATGGGAAGAGGTATTGTAATGTGGTTTGTTCCTTCTGAGGCCATCAAAAGCCAAACATTAAGAAAATTTAAGGACAGAAAAGATATTCACAGAAAAATTTTAGATGATTATTTTGATAATAATGTGAAGATTTTTTCAAATGAAGAATCTTTAAAGATAAGAAAGGAAGATGTTGAGAATAATCTTTGTATAATTATTTCAAGTTTAGATGCTTTTAGAAAAGAAAAATCCTTACAAAATAAGTATAAAGTTTATCAAGAAAATGGAGCTTTAATAACACATTTTGAAAATATAGAATGTTTAGATATTTTAGAAAAAGACGAATCAGGAATAATAAAATCATTAGCTAATGTAATTAGATTAAGTAATCCTCTACTGGTTATAGATGAGGGGCATAAAACTAAAACCGAACTATCAATAACGTTCCTAAAAGAACTTAATCCAAGTTTCGTAATAGAATACACGGCAACTCCGAGAGAAGAAAGTAACGTTTTAGTAGAAATTCGTTCTTCTGAGCTTAAAGATGAAGAGATGGTTAAACTTCCTTTAATTTTGGAAAGTCATACTCAATGGCAAGCTGCAATTTTACAAGGAGTTTTAAGAAGAGAAGAATTAGAAAAAATTGCTAAAAAGGAAAAAGAATTAATAAGACCTATAGCATTGCTTCAAGCAGAACAAGAGAAAGAAGATGAAAATAAAATTACTGTAGGAAAAATTAGAGAACTTTTGATAAAAGATAGAAAAATTTCCGAAGAAGAAATCGCAATAAAGACATCTAAGACCAATGATTTAGAGAGGGTTGATTTATTCTCAAAAAACTGTAAAATAAGGTATATTATAACCGTTAATGCTTTAGCAGAAGGTTGGGATTGTTCATTTGCCTATGTATTGATATCAGTTGCGAATATAGGCTCAAAAATCGCAGTGGAACAAATAATAGGAAGAATTATGAGAATGCCTTATGCAAAAAGAAGAGAGATTGAAGATTTGAATAGAAGCTATATTTTTGCATCAGCAAGAAACTTCAATGAAGCAGTAAACCAAATAATTTCAGGATTAGAAAGTAATGGTTATAGTAAACACGATATTATCAATGCCACCGCAACCAAACAGAAATATGAATTTGATGTTGATAGAAGAGTAAAAGAAGATTTTGTCATGCCATTAATGGCTATTGGAAATGAGGAATTAACTTTTGAAGAACTTATCGGAGAAAAATTTGAATTACATAAACAGGATGCCGTATTTGAATTTAAAGTACATTACGATGCCGATGGTAGAGCCATCATAGACATTAAAGAAAATGATAAATGGTTTAAAGGCAGACAGCAAACCCTAAAATTAACATATCAAGACAAAAATTGTTCAAAGAAAGAACTCATTCAATGGTTAGATAAAAAGTTAAGATTCACAATGTTGGATAAAGAAGATAAGGTTAAATTTCTAGAAAAGACCATAAATGAGATAAAAGGGCATACCATATCCGACTTATCAATAAATCGTTATGTATTATTGATAAAACTTGATGAAGTAATAAACAATATATTAGTAGATTATTCGAAGAAAATATTCGATAAGCTTCTAAAGGAAGAAAAAATCAAGACAATTGAGTTTGAAAAATTTCCGGAAATAATAACGCTTTCAGAAGATATATCACAAGAATTTAATAGAAATTATTATACAAAGATAGACAAACTGAATAAGGAAGAACAAAGATTTATTGAGAGATTAGATTTAGATGCTCTGACTAACATCAAATTTTGGATACGCAATAGAGAAAAAAAAGATCCATTTTACCTATTAGGATGGCAAAGAAATAAGTTTTATCCTGATTTTATTGCAGTAACTAACAAAGGCAATATACTCGTTCTAGAATGGAAAGGAGAAGACCGAATAAGTAATGAAGATACCGAATACAAAGAAAAAATAGGAAAAATATGGGAAAAACTATGTGGTGGAAAATCGTTTTTTTTCTTGGTCCATAATAAAAATATAGAATCAGTTCTTATTCAAATCAAGAAATTATAAGTGTTCACCGGGCATCCTCGCCCAAGGTATATAACCATATGTGTTTTCTTCGTTTCTGGATTTATTGGTCGAAAACTCTCTGCAGTTATAAAAAGTAACATATGTTATGCGGATTAACCGATAATAACTAAATATCTTAAACAATACCTGACGCTATAAACTGATTACAGGTCACACTGGACAACCACACGTGAACTATATAAAGAAGCGATGATTTCCTATGTAGTGGTGTTAAAGATGGATACTGCTTTGGCTGTTTTTGATGGCAAAAAAATCAGGAAAATCTGGGTTAAAGATGAATGGTGGTTCTCTGTTGTCGATATAGTGGGAGTATTGACTGATAGCGTTGACCCGAAGGATTATTGGTACAGATTGAAGAAAAGGGAATTAGAATCTTCAAGGGTTGAGTTATCGACATTTTGTCCACGACTGAGATAGTCAGGAGAGAGTCTTGAAACCGTAAACTTTATATAGTAACAATAAGTAACATATGTTACATGAACAAACCGATAGGAAATAAAAAGTACCTTAAGTTACTTATTGAGTCTAGTACGCAAAAAATATTAGAAGTACTCTTCAGGTATCCTGAGAAAGAATTCAGCCTTTCAGATCTGGCGAAAGAAGCAAATGTGGCAAAACCTCATGCATCAAGAATAATTGAGACTCTCCAGAATATTGAATTAGTCGAGATCGAAAAATTAAGCAAAATATGGCGGATCAGAGCTAATCAGCAGCAATGGAACTTTATAAAAAGCAAAATAGTACACAATCTTAATTTCATATATCAAAGCGGACTGGTAGAATTCCTTAACCAAGAATTCAATAATCCTAGATCAATAACATTATTTGGAAGCTTTAGAAGAGGCGAGGACATATCGACTTCGGATATTGATATAGCAATAGAGATTGATGATGTATCTGATTATGAAATTGTTAGACACAAAAACTTAGAAGAATTCGGGAAAATAATACATAGAAATATACAATTGCATTTGTTCAATAGGAAAAAAGTCGATATAAATGTATTCAACAATATCGCTAATGGAATTGTCTTATTAGGGTTCCTCGAGGTCAAACAATGAACATTGAAGGATTTCATAAACAGATAAGACCAAGACAAATAGATATAGAAAGGATAAAATCTATACTTAAATCTGCACAGGCAAATGCCAAAGTTGTTGCTAACATGGCTCTGAATGATGATTCAGCATCAGTCATTTTTAGGGAAATATATGAATCAATAAGACAGTTGGGTGATGCAATGCTTTGGATGAATGGTTATGAGCCATTGAATCATGAAGTCAGTTTGGATGCTCTTAGGAGTTTAGATATAAAGAATAAGATACTCCTTAATCATTTATCAAGATTTAAAGCAATAAGAAACGATATTAATTATCGAGGCTTTACAGCATCTCAATCACAAGCAAAAGAAATAATAGATTTCTGGAAAAAATGCACTCCGGAGATCATAGAAAAGATTAATAAGGAAATGAAATAAGTCATCTCATATTCTTTTCAACTTCTTCCCAATTTACAACATTCCACCAAGCACTTATATAATCGGCTCTTCGCCAGTTGTACAGAATATAGTAACTATGTTCCCACACGTCTAATCCTAGTATTGGAATCTTTCCATCTGATATTGGACAATCTTGATTTGCTGTTGATAAAATCTCTAGTTTTCCTTTATTCAAAACAAGCCATGCCCATCCTGAACCGAATCTGTTCAATGCTGCATCAGTGAATACTTTCTTGAAATTATCAAAGCTTCCAAAATCCTTGTCAATTGCTGCTGCTAATTTCTCTGGTATTGCAACATCCTTCTTCATGAGTTTCCAGAACATTGAATGATTGAAATGTCCTCCACCATGATTTCTTACTGCATTTCTTATGTCTTCTGGAACGCTATTCAAGTCTTTCAATAATTCTTCAACTTTCTTATTCTGTAATTCAGGATGCTTTTCCAGAACAGCATTCAGCTTATCAACATAAGTCTGATGATGCTTTGTATAATGGATCTCCATTGTCCTAGCATCAATATATGGCTCAAGCGCATCATATGCATATCCTAATTTTGGCAATTCATGTTTCATTTCAGCTCCCTCATTATTACAGGTATTTCGCCTGTTTTTCCTTCTTCGAAATGTCCTTTGTTTTTCTCTATAATGATCTTTGATCCTAGTTTCTTCCTGAATTCATCAGCATTCTTTATAGATACAAATGGGTCATTATCAGATAATATTGCTGTCGAGGACTTCATCTTAGATTTTACTTTCTTGAAATCAATAGGTGTCTCTAACCATGGTTTAGCTATTTCATAGCTTTCTGTTTCATCAATAGCAGCATCTAGCAAAGTCAACCATGGAACAACAAAAATGACTTTACCGACCTTTTTCGCTTTTGGAGTCTCAAGGTATCTTATTATTGTCTGGCATCCGATGCTGTGTCCGATCAATATTGTGTTTTCATCAGCATTCTTAGCTAATGTTGCTAATTTATTCACCCATTTCTTAATCTTTGGATGTGCAGGATCTGGCATAATAGGCTTGATCACTTCATATCCTTTCTTCTTGAGCTCTTTCTCAAGCCATACGAACCATCCTGTGTTAGGATCTCCATCCCATCCATGAACAATGATAGCCGATTTCATCTTATGCCTCCTATTTTCTCTTTTAATTCCTTCAATAATCTTGGATAAATCTTTTTTCCATATTCTGTTTTTATTCTTTTTGCTAGATCATTTTCCCATATTTTTATGAGTTTCCCATAGCTTTCAGGCTCATATTTTTCTTTTATATGTGCTAAGCACAATTTGCTCAGATTATCCGCATCGACGATTATCTCTTCATCTTTTTTTCTAGACATGTGTTTATCTGCGGCGGCTATTAATCGATCTACTGTTTTCATTTCAGAATTTGAAAATTTAATTTTTCTAAGGACAATCAAAGTTAACCTCCTTGAATTATTATTAGCTTTTTTCTCTAATTTAAGCATGTGATCAAAATCAAGCTTTCCTTTAGGAGCAACTCCTGACCATCCGATATCATGGATATATGCTGCCGTTATCAAAAACGGAAGATCTTTTCTATTTTTTCCTAATATCTTTACCCATTTAACAACTCTAAGAGCATGTTTCCAATCTCCTGATCTGGCTTTTTCCATATATGGTTTTGCGATTTTCTTTAGTTTCTGTTCATTAAAGCTATTCATTCCTCACCTCCAATCAATGGCTTTAGTTTTTTTAATTGTGATTCTGCTTGCTTTAAAAGTTCTTCTCTGTAATTAGATCCTGCAGGCGATACACTCGATATTATGGAGACAAGTGTATTGTCTATCTCTGAATATAATTTAGTATTATTTTCATATTTTTGTTTATTAATAGCAATGGCCACTTCATTTAGTTGCATTACTGATTCAGAATCATTCTTCTCAGCAAGCTTATACATCTTATCCATTAAGTCATATAACCCTACCATTTCTCATACTCCTTCTGCATCAGCATCGCATCCTCTTCAATATTAGGTGATTCGCAGATAACGACTCCTTTTAATTTGAATTCTTTGAATGATTTCATTAATTCTTCATATCTGAAGTCAGATTCTTTCAATATTAAGTGATTTCTTTCTCCTTTGTCACCATAATTAATCCCAGACATATGGATATGCATGTTATCCAGGCCCTTTCTTCCTAGGCCTTTTTCGATTTCAGTCAATATTGCTCGAAATTCATTTAATGAATTGTTTCCACCACCGTTGCGTGCATGCAAGTGTGCGAAATCAACACAAGGCATTACTTGATCAAGCTCTTGAGATAATTTTATTATTTCTTTCAGATCACCGAATTGTGATGCTTTGCCTGTTGTTTCTGGTCTGATCCATATATCATTGTCGTTTTCCTTCAACTCATCAGTTATATTTTTTAGAGCATCACAAACAGTATCATAAACCTTTTTATGATCATCCTTCAAATAATATGCTGCATGGAATACTAGAGACCATGCTCCTGCTCGTTTTGCAATGTAAGCTGCCTGCAATATTCTTGAGACAGACGCAGAAAGTTTCTCTTTCTCAACAGCATTTAAATTAATATAATATGATCCGTGTGCTGTCATCACGACATCATTTTCTATTCTTGCCTTATTAGCTAATGCTGCTGTTGATGGATTTAGATTTACTGAATGAACAAATTCTAGCTCCATAGCCTCTAATCCCATCTTGCGAACTTCTGCTATTCCTTCATGAGTCTTAGATCCGTGTGCTCTTATTGGAATCCCTGCTGTACCGAATCTTAATCGATCTAATTTAGAATTCTTGATCTTTGAATAATCAAAATCTTCCATATTAATGTTCATTGAGGATTTCATTTTCTATGATTTTCATATCCTCCTTTCTCTAATTCTTCCGCTAGTTCTGGTCCACCAATCTTTGTTATCTGTCCTTCTAGCATTATGCATACTTTATCTGGCTTAATATAGTTTAGCATTCTCTGATAATGTGTAATTATGAGCAATGTCAGTTCAGGATTCTCTTTTTTTATTGTATTTATGCTTTCGCAAACATTTTTCAGGGCATCAATATCAAGCCCTGAATCTGTCTCATCAAGAATTGCAAGTTTTGGATTTAGTATTGCTAATTGCAATATTTCCATCTTTTTCTTTTCTCCTCCGGAAAATCCCTCATTCAAGTATCTTGAGGCAAATTCTCTTGGAATGCATAGCATGTCCATTTTTTCATGTAATTGCTTGATGAATTCAATCATCTTTATCTGATCTTTCTTCTCTTTGCCAGAATTCATTGCTGTTCTTAAGAAGTTAGATACTGTAACTCCAGGGATCTCTACTGGATACTGGAATGATAAGAATAGTCCCTTCTTTGATCTTTCATCTGGCTTTGTCCCAATGATGTTTTCCTCTTCTAATATTATCTTTCCGCTGACTTTATATGATGGATGTCCCATCAATGCATTTGCCAATGTTGATTTTCCTGATCCATTAGGCCCCATAATAGCAACAATCTGTCCTTTTTCTATCTCAAGATCAATTCCCTTAATGACTTCTTTATCAGCCACATGCACTTTAAGATCTTTTAATTCTAGTATTTTCATTTTCCTGCCTTCCTTATCCATTCTAAAATAATAATTTGTGATTCCGTATAGTCACCATTAACTCCAAGAGTATGATCTGCACCTTCTATTTTTACTAGTTTCGCTTTCGGAAAGTTCTTTGCTAGTTTTATTGTGTTTTTTATTGGTATAACAGGATCTTTTGTTCCATGGATTATTAATGTAGGTATTTTGATGTTTTTTGATTTCTTGTACATGTTATATTTTAAGGCATCTTTATAATAATCATATTTCAATTTTTTAATTGCATTTTTGTTTTTATATTGAATATAACCTTTCTTTTTCCATTCAGCCAATCCTTTGTTGCCACCTGCAAATTCCTTAAACCATTCTGCATCAAAAGCACTTGTTGAACGTAAAATCAGAGAATTTAGGTTTGGATATTTAAGAGCTGCTACCATTACCAATAATCCTCCTGAACTTGTTCCTATTAGATTAATTATTCTAAACCCTTTTTTTTCGCAATAATGAATAGCGCATAGAATAGTATCGACATATCTTGTTATTGTCATTTCCTCGAATTTAGATTCTGATTCTCCGCAATCATTAAGATCTATTGTCAAACTATTTATATTATTTTTTGCAAGAAGTTCTGCAGTTATTTTGCTTCCATATTCCTTATTAGAAGTGAATCCATGAATAATTATATTAATTTCAGAAGATTTCTTATTAGGGGTCGTTAATACTCCGACAATCCTTTCATCTCTATTATTCTTGAAATGGATCTTCATTTTCCTGCCTCATAATCAATTATTCCTTTTTGTACTGCTTTTAGCGGAAGCATCATGCATTTGATCCTTGTCGGTGTAAGTTCAATGCCGAGCAGTTTCAGCATATCATCTGTATTCATCTTCTGGATCTTTTTCAGCTCAATGCCTTCCATTTCCTGCATTAGGATTGATGCAGATGCTATGCATATCACACATCCATGCCCTTTGAATCTTATCTCTCTTATCTTTTCTTTTTTTGCATCAAGCTTTGCAAATATCTCAATCTCATCTCCGCATAATGGATTAAGATCCTGTTTACGGATATCAGGATTTTTCAAAACTCCGAAATTCATAGGATTCTTGTAATGATCAAGCAATACTTCCCGATATAAATCATCCATTTTTCACCTTTGTTATCGCGCTCACATAGATGTTATTTAGCATATATGTTGAGATATTTGTCATAGGTACTATAATTGATGGTTCGCTAGGCGATAACATTCATCTCACCTTTAATACTTTTTTAGCATCATTGATGGCATCAACCAATCTATCTATATCTGAAGCAGTATTATAAAATGATATGCTCACCCTGGATGTAGCAACCAATCCGAGCTTTTTCATGAATGGCTGTGCACAATGATGTCCTGATCTTATGCATACATTATGCCTATCACATATTGTTGCCAGATCATGCGGATGTATCTTATCCAATGTAAAACTTATTACAGGCCCATAACCCTTTGTATTATGCCCAATGATCCTTAATCCGCTTATTGCCCTTAATCTCTTCAAGGCATAATTCTTTAGAGCATCCTCTATTTTCATGAATCCATAAAATCCTTTCTGGAAATATTTTATTGCCTCTGCTGAAGCTATTATGCCTGCTGCATCTATTGTTCCTGCCTCGAATCTATCAGGAATATCAGCCCATGTTGATTCCTTAATATCAACACTCGATATCATATTTCCTCCGTAATTAAATGGCTCAATCTTTTCAAGGAATTTTGTTTTTCCATAAATGATCCCTACGCCTGTTGTTCCATAGATCTTATGTGCAGAGAATACAAAAAAATCAGCACCCCAATCAATCTTATTATGTGCAACATATTGCGTTGCATCAATAATTATTATTGTATCCTTATTCTTTTTCCTTATCTTACTTATCTGTTCTTTCACATCAATCATCAATCCTGAAACATTTGACATTGCTGTAAAAGCAGCAATCTTAGTGTTATCATCAACATATCTTGATATGTCTTCAATGTCCTGTTTTTTCAGATCATATTTTACAACTCTAAATTCTGCTCCTGTTCTCTTGCATAACTGTTGCCAGGGCAGGAAGTTTGAGTGATGATCAATCTCTGTAACAACAATATTATCCTCTTTATCAAATATAAATGTCTTTTCTAGGCTGTTTGCTATCATGTTCAATCCTTCTGTTGCGCTTTTGGTGAATATGATATTTTCTTTTTTTGCATTTACAAATCCTGCAAACACTTTCCTTGCTTCCTCTAAAAGTGTTGTTGCATCTTCTGATAATTTATATACTCCTCTATGTGCATTTGCATTATTGTTTTCATAGAAATTCCTTAACTTATCAATCACTACCTGAGGTTTCTGTGTTGTTGCAGCATTATCCAGATAAACAATTTCTCTGTTCTTGAATATCGGGAAATCATCCATTTTATTCCTGAAGATAAAGTATATTCTCTATCTTTTCTCTGAAATCATCTTTTAAGTGTTCTGGAACAAGCTCCAGGATTTTTTCATAGAATCCCCCAATCAACAATCTCCGGGATTCATCAAAACTCAGTCCTCTGCTCTGCAGGTAGAATATCTTTGATTCATCTGGCTTGGATATGCATGATCCATGAGTGCATCTGACTTCATCATTATGTATTTCAAGATCTGGGATTGAGACAGCTTGTGATTCGTTGTCTAACATGAGGATATCTGATTTTTGGTAGCCATTGCTGTTTGCTGCATCCTCTTGAATATTTATTAATCCTCTTAATACTGCTTTTGATCTGCTCATTATTGCTCTTGACTGCATAAGGCTTTTTGTGTTGTTTGATTCATGGTCTGTTCTGATAAATAAGTTATATTCTGAATTTCTTGCAAGCAAGAGATTATTTATTATTAACCCTGAATGGGCTTTTAATGATGTTCTTATCTCTGTAATGTTTAATTTTGCAGTGCCCTCAATGTTAGTATGGAATAATTCAGAGTTTTCTTTTAGATGTGACTGTTTTCTCGAATATATCATATATTCATCTCCATAATTTCTTGATTCAATAAAATTTAATTTACTGTTCTCTTCCATGATTATGTCTATGAAGTCTGTGGCAATGCTTTTATTGTTCAATGCCTCTGTATTGATGATTAATACTGAATGAATATTTTCCTTGACATACACAATAAGATGATTATATTGGCTTCCTGCTATCTTCCTGTCTATGACAACAGGATTATTCTTGTCTATCACAAGAATCTTAATTGATCTTAAAGCTGCATTAAGATAATCCAGCTTATTTTCTAGTTTTGGATTATTGATTATTGATAGAATATCCTGCTTTGTTTTTTCTTCTAGTTGATCAATATTGTTTTCATCAATAAGATCTGCATTCTCAATATCATAATGTGTATTGCCTGGCTTGTTAAAGATATTCTCTAAATCAATGTTTTCAAGATTTGTTAATATGCCTATGCCAGACTTAATCTCCTGGAATTTTAATTCATGGAATTTTTTTAAATAATCCTCTTTATTCATCCTAGGCTCCCTTCCATCTCTAATTCAATCAATCTGTTCATTTCAACAGCATATTCTAATGGCAATTCTTTTATCAAAGGTTCTATGAATCCTGACACTATCATCTGAACAGCCTGCTCCTGGCTTAAGCCTCTTGATTGAAGATAAAATATCTGTTCTTCAGAGATCTTTCCAACAGTTGCTTCATGGACTATATCGGCATTTGATTCCTGAACATCAATGCTAGGATAAGTGTTGCTTTGAGATTTGTTGTCAAACATCAATGCATCACATGATACTGCACATTTGGAGTTTATTGCGCCTTTCTTTATCTTTACCAATCCCCTATATGATGTAATACCTCCATCTTTGCTTATGCTTTTGCTTTTGATTGTTGAAGAAGTGTTTTCTGCTAAATGATACACTTTAGATCCTGTATCTTGATTTTGGTCATGGCCTGCATATGCTATTGATATATGGTTAGCTCTTGCATTTTTGCCTACTAAGAATGATGTTGGATATAGCATAGTCAAACCCGAGCCCATATTTCCAGAGATCCATTCTATTATTCCGTTCTCTTCAACAATTGCCCTTTTTGTATTTAGATTGAATGTGTTTCTAGACCAATTCTCAACTGATGAGTACCTCATACGAGCATTCTTATGGACAAATATCTCAACACCGCCAGCATGTATTGATGATGCGTTGTATACCGGCGAACTACAGCCCTCAATGTACGAAACTTGTGCCCCTTCATCGACGATGATTAGTGTATGCTCGAACTGTCCTGATTTTTTTGCGTTCATTCTGAAATATGCTTGAAGAGGCATATCAATCTTAACTCCTTTTGGTATGAAGAGGAAAGTTCCACCAGACCAAACAGCTCCATGCAATGCTGCAAATTTATGCAAATTAGGTTTAATGCATTGATTCATGAAATATTTTTTTACAAGATCAGGATATTTCTGCACAGCAACATCCATATCCTCAAAGATTACGCCTTTCTTTTTTAGATCTTCCCTGATATTATGGTAAACAACCTGTGAATCATATTGTGCTCCAACTCCTGCAAGACTTAATCTCTCTGCTTCAGGGATCCCTAATTTCTCAAATGTTCTCTTAATATTTTCTGGAACCTTTTCCCATGAATCAGAATCAGCATCCGCATTCGGGATATTGAAATAAGTTATTTTATTCAGATCAAGCTTTTCAAGACTAGGGCCGAAGTTTGGCATCTTCATCTCATTAAAGATCTTCAATGCCTCAAGTCTCTTATTTAACATCCATTCAGGCTCATTCTTGTACTTGCTTATATTCCTTACTGTATCCTCGTTCAAGCCTTCTGGAGTCTCATACCTAGACTCGACATCATCATGATGATCATACAGTTCTCGAGTTATGTTTATGTTCATATTTTCCTTATTGTTAGCACCTAGCGAGTCTTCTTTTTCATAATCGAAATCAAATAGCTCGGTTAATAATCGATAACATAGCTATGCGAGCGTGCTAACAATATCCTCACACCTTCAGGCATTTAGGGCACATCTTTTTTGCATGCTTATCGACTATTTCTATGATTGGAATTATTGTGTCTTTGTTCAATGAATAGATCCTCTGCTTGCCATCTCTTTTTACATCGACAATCTTGCATTCATATAATTTCTTCAATGAATGGCTTATATGGCTTTGCTCTAGTTTAGTCTTCTCAGTGAGCTGAGTAACATTCATAGGTCTCTTAAGCAGTTCTTGAATAATCGATTGATTAGTAGGATTAGCTAATGTCTGGAAAAAATCATTATATGATCTGCAAAACATATGAATATGAATTCATATGAAGTTTATAAAGATTGTGGAAAGAAAAACTTATTCGGCATCGATGATGGTTGTAGAAACTTTTGTACCGCAGATATATCCATCTACTATTTTGACGTCATAAGTAGAATCTTTCTTTAGATTGGATAATATTGTGTTGGCCAAAAACTTACCTTCCAATACTGCACTATTATCATATGCATAGAATTTTTCACCTGATGGCAGCTCAAATGTTCCTTTAGTATGATACATATTATGTCCCCATAGTTTTTTCACATCTATTAATTTCACATTTTTATAATCTTTTTCTGTTCTTGACTGAATCGCCTCTACGCCCGCCTCCGCGCCCATATAGGCTACGTTTATAGCTATTATAGGAACTGCAAGCATGACGCTTATTGCAACAAGATTCACCTCACTCTCAATTGTGTTTGTGACACCTTCGACGATTTTTTCCAGTTTATTCATTTTCTCATCCTCCTTTTTATCTAAATTCCACATAGCACTTGCACAGTTCTTTTGGTTTTATTCCAAAACGATTGCGCGCCTGGTTTTCCTGTAAAAATTGCAAAAGCATACATATATGTACTTCATAATATTTGATTTGAAATGCATTTTTTATTTTATCATAACCAGCGGATCCTGGATTTAGGGATATAATCTGTTGTTCTTCAATAGTTCGCAGTCCTTTATCTAGGGTTTTAGAAGATTTTTGCTCGAGGATATATCTCTTCAAATCTGAGGTTACTTCCTTGTTAATGAATATTTTTTCGCTATTTATGGATACAAGTAAATTATCTATCTTACATTCTAGACCTACTGAGAAAATTGGTTCCAGTCTTGATTCTAGAATAGAGTTCCATTCCATAGGTGTTTGGTAAATAGAATAGTTATTGTAGTAAAAACGAATTTGTTCTGGTGGAACGTCTCTAAATATATTAATCATTTTTTTGTAGTTTTTTAACATTCTCTCATCCTCCATTTTAACTTTATAGTAGATACACTATGAAATATATAAACCTTACCCCCCACTAGGTGTAGAGTAAACTATTTAAATGAGCAAGATAAGTTAATAGTATGCACAATCTAGAACGCATCGGATTAACAAAGAATGAATCAAAAGTATATACCACACTTCTAAGAACAGGAACAGCCAAATCAGGGATCATTCTTAAGCAATCAGGATTAAACAGTGGAAAGATCTATGAAATACTTGAATCATTGAAAGAAAAAGGATTAGTAAGCGAGACAATTATTGACAATAAAAGACATTTCACAGCAGCCCCACCAAAACAACTCATAAGTTTCTTAGATAAAAAGAAAAAGGATCTAGAAGAGCAGGAAAATGACATTAAGAAAGATCTTCCTGAGCTTGAAAAATTGAGAAAAGAGACTTTGCCACAGAAAAAGATCTTGATATATACTGGATTCAGAGGAGTAATAACTGCAGCTGAAGAAGCATTAGAGAATACTCCTAAAGGAGAGGAGATATTATCAATGGGAGTTTCGGATGTTAATGCAAAATATCAATTCTATTGGGTCAAATGGGAAAAGATGAGACAAGAAAGAAAAATTACTGCACGTTATATTTTATCAGAAAAAGGAAAGATATTCAAAGATCTGAAGAATGAAAAAAATATTTCAATAAGAATATTGAAACTAAATACTCCTGTTGGTGTTGACATATATGGAAAAGATAAAGTCCTTATCCTACATTATCAAGAGCCAGTATCCTGCACATTGATCTATGATGAATACACTGCAACATCATTCAGGCAATTCTTTGAGCCACTGTGGAAGATGGCAGAGAAATGATGCTATTTTATCCCAATAGAGAATAGCATTTCATCTTTATAATCATCTATATCCAATAATGTCTTTCTTAGCCATAAACCATCTCTATTTCCTATATAAATATATTCGGCAGTACTTTTATCTTTGAATTTTATGTATAGAACAGGTTTCTTAAAATAATCTCTAGTATGAATAGAAGTGTCGACGCGCACCTCCAACGGTCTTGATTGTGCTTGTATTTCTGCAATATTCCTTTTTCTTTGCATAAAATCTATATTATCAAAATTATCCTTATGAGCCTTATCTTGTGTAATCATGTTGGAAACAACGAAATTTCCATTAACATAATAAGAAATATCTGGATAATAATTATTTTTATAAAAGAATTTGTCAGAAGAATATCTATTAAATTCAACAGAATTAATGTTTCTGTGGAAAGTATATTTATATTGAGGTTTATTTTCTCTCCAATAATCAAAGAGTCCTATATGAATTATTGAGACTATCGATCCTAATAACATTCCATAAAAGAAAAAATATGAACTCTTCAAATCTTTTAATAAGTTTATTTTCATTTATTATCACTTGTTATACAATTTTATTCCTCGACTCATGTAAAAAGGCCTTAAGGTGATATATAATTCTTGCAAATTAGTGATTGCTTTGCTTGCCAAAGATTTTATTAGTTCTTTATCACGTATTTCTTTTTTATACTTGCTGAGATATTCTTCTTGTATTTGGTCGCTAAATTTTTCTGAATGTAGAATGATCTTAGAGTTATCTAATAGATCATATGACAATAATGGGTAACTGTCTATATTTTTTAGTTTATAAGTTGATGTTTTTTTAATTCTGATTTTAGGTATTATAGCAAAATTAGGCCAATTATCATGAATATACCCTAATTTTTTAGGCGACATATTTAACTCATATTTTTTCAAATAAACATCCATCCTAAATCCGCAGAGGCGAGCCGATCCATCAGATTTAGCCCTAATATTTTTAAAATATGCTTTGTAAAGTGTTGGCTTATCATACTCTTCTTTATTGAATTTCTGATATCGACATCCGAATGAAGAAACATCGATTGGTGAATATCCATCCGTATTTGTATTCGGAATACTTTCGAGAGTATTGCTTGCGGATATCATAAATTCTAGTCCTTTTAGATGTGAATGATATTCAAATCTACCTAATACCTTCGGAGCAGTGATGCTCCACCAAACATACTCCTTGTTTAGATGTACTAATCGCCATTTAGCAAAAGCAATAATTCGTTTTATCTCATTAATTAGTTCACTACTCATAAATTAAAATAAATCAATTAAGTATTTAAGCCTTTGTTGTATACTTTGTATACGAAAATTATTTAAATAAAGAAGATAATATGACTTCATGGATACTGCTGTTCTTAAGGATATAGGATTAACTGATGCTGAAATCAAAGTATATCTAGAATTATCAAAGGTTGATTCTGCTATGGCTTCTGAGATTGCAGAAAAAATAAATATCTACAGGACAAATGTTTATGATCTACTTGAAGCACTAATCGAGAAGGGATTGGTTAGCTATATAATAAAGTTTAACAGGAAACATTATGTTGCTTCAAGACCAAATAAGCTATTAGACTTTCTTAAAGAAAAGGAAGAAAAGATAAAAACACAGCAATCAGAAATTCAGCAATTGATACCTATTCTTCTTAATCTTAAGCAACCAAAAGAAGAAGAACTAAAAGCAGAGATATATAGAGGAAAAGAAGGCTTAAAAAATCTTCTAAATGATATGCTCGATGAAGGTCAAGAGATATATTATTTAGGATATTCTGGAATATCGCAAAATATCATCCCCTATTTTTTAATACATTGGCATAAGAGAAGAGTTAAATTGAAAATAAAAAGAAAAATCCTAACAAAAGAACAGATGAGAGATTCAGATGCAATAAAGAAACCTTTGACTCAAGTAAAATTTCTTCCAGATTCATATAACATCCCCATATCCATAATGATCTATGGAAATAAGATGTGGGTGATAGTTCCTTCTGATAATGATCATATTTCTTTGTTAATAGAATCGAAGAAACTAGCTAAATCATTTCTCAATTATTTCAATGAGTTGTGGGATGTTGCAAAGAAATAATCTATATAGACTCTATTATTATCCTATCTTTATCTGGTCGTATATACGCTTCATGGCCTTCTTTCCATTTGAGGAAATCTGCGATCTCTTTCGGAAGCCTTACAGCCAAGGAATTTCCGCTTCGCGTTATCTTTGTCTTCTTGCCAAGGTCCCAGACACCTGCTTTTCTTGCTGCTTGTTCAATTTTCTTTGTTGTTGTTTCATCTGTGAATGATTCATTGCATTTATTGCATACTCTTGCAGGAAATTCTCCTAAACTAACTCCGAACATTGACTCTTTCACTTTCTTATTTTCTAATTTTCCTTTTCCGCACATCGGGCACGTCATCATTATCACCTTGGTTTCACAGTTATCACAAAATAATCATTGCTTTTTTTCTTATAGACAACACAAAAATATCTGTAATAAGATAAAATCTTGTCTGGCTCTTGCATCTGCTTTGAGCCGCTCGATATTGCTTTTGATACTTCATCGACTGTTATTCCTCTTGCAATCATCCTTTCTCTTGCATGCTTGCTGAAGTAAATAGTCAAAAGTAACACCTGTAAGTACAGTATATACATGTAAGTTTATAAAGTTTACGAAAGAGAAATCATTATCTATGATATTATCTAAATTAGTTGTTTATCATTTCGAAATCAGGATCTGTTTGTGTAAGCAGAGCAACATAAGTCGTATATGACATCAAGAGAGGATCTTTAAGAAAATCATTGAAAGTGTAATTCTCCGGTTTTTTCATTAAATCAGGATCTTTCATATAATTACACATTATCTCGTCATTGGTGATGTTTTTCATAAATAAGATCATTAAATAATTAGAGTAAAGAGAAGCGAGATCGGAATATGATGTTTGAATGTTTTTGAGTGTTTCTTTTAGCTTAATCTTATCAAATTGCTCGGTGATTAGAAAGCGATTTCCTGTTTTGATAATTTCTTCAATATTTTTTAGATTATTTCTTAATTGTAAAGAGTTTTTATCAACTATGTTCTCTATATCAGAGATTTTGTCTGTCAATTCCTTCAACTCTAAATCTATATCTTCCATAAAAGTAGTAATGCAGGATTCTTTATATGTCTTTATGCTGTTTTTTCGGAATTTTTCCAGAAGAAACCGTAAACTTTCCGACCTAGCTTAAAAAGCATATCAAAAGTTTTCAACTCAACCATATCATAATACGCATTTGTATAGTATTTTGATTTTGGATTATTATTTCCCTTTAGATAATCAGGCACGTACATCCCGAGGATTTTTATTTCTTTTAACATTTTAGGGTCATTGCGCTTTAAACCTGATTTTTTATAATTTTCAACCATACTAAGATGTAAATCTATTATTTTCTCTAATTGTTCTGATTCTTTTTTTATCCATTAACTCTCTCAAACACTTCATCCAATGTTATTAGTTCTTCCTTAGCAGAATGTTTTTCAGAAGTTCTTCTCAAAGTTATTCGGTGTTATGGCTACTGTTTTTTCTATGTGCTTGAAACATTCTTTTAGTTCTGAAAATGCTGATTCATTAATAGTTGTCAGAGAGACCTGGTACGCTGTTTGTTTCTGTATGAAATCGACTTCTTTTTTTCCTGACCAATAATACAACTCTTGATTGTTTCTTCTCAATGCTTGTGCTGTTATTGCTTCGAAAAGATGTCCTTTGTTCGTCTTTGCACTGAGTGCAGATGTTAATCCATTGTCTATGCAATAATATTTAGAAGCCCTGTCTGCAAGATATTTTGTCTTTGCAGAATATGAAAAATAAGGAACTTCAAATATCAAATAGGCATCCACCATGTGTGAAAGATAGTTCTCTGCAGTCCGACTATTTATTCCTAACTCCTTGGCTAGTTTGTTTGCGCTGATTTTTAATCCGGTGTTGGCAATTATATACTGTGCCATTGCCTTGAATTGTTGAGTTGGAGCTATCTGATGTTTTTCCAGGATATCTCTGAGAAGAATATCATTGAAATATTGCATCAACAGCTGCATTTTTTTCTCTTCATTCTTCTCTAACACGATTTCTGGAAACCCTCCAAATTTAATGTATTGCTCAAAACTTCCTCCTTTAAATGCTTTGAATTCTTGATAATTTAAAGGGAATATTTCGAATGTAATATTTCTCCCTGTGAGGACAGTTCCGAGCTTTGGAGATAAAAGCGAAATGTTTGATCCGCTGATTATGAATTTTTTATGGGACTTAATATCATAGTGTGTTCTCAGCCAGCTTTCAAATTTAGGGATTTTCTGTATTTCATCAAAGAAAAAATACTTTGCATCGCGATATGTCTTGATTATCTCTTCAAGAAGATCGATATTAAGATAGGGCAAAAGACGATAATCATCAAAGTTCACATATACTGCTTTCCTAAGTCTTGATGCAATTTGCTTCAGAATTGTTGATTTACCTGATCTCCTGACGCCTTTTATTATTATTATCTCTGGTCTAGAGAGCCAATTTTCTATCATCTCCAGATATTTATATCTGTATATACCTATGTCCTTGAAAGTTGTTCTTACAGTGGCTTTTATTGCATCATTCATGCGCATAGTAAGTTCAGTTTATTTATAAAGGTTTGTATTGCAATACAAACTAGCAGTTGTTACACAATAATTTAATCTATTGAGAATTGACTCTCTCAAACACTTCATCCAATACCATTAATTCCTCTTTTCCAGAATGCATGTTCTTTAGTTTTATTTTCTGCTCTTTTAGTTCTGTCTCGCCGATAAATCCTACATACGGAATCTTCATGGAATTTGCATAATCGAGATTCTTTGATACTCCTTTATCCATAAGATCTATATCTATTTTCAATCCTGCTTCTCTTAATTTTGTTGCAATGATCAGCGATTCCTTGAATGTTTTTATCGGGATAATGTATAGTTGTGTTACTGTCTTTTTCTCTTCTTGTCCAGATAATTTCAATGCATCAGTTATAGGCTCTAAACCAAACGCGATTCCAACAGCAGGATATTGTCGTGCATTCTCTGCATACATCCCAATCATATTATCATATCTTCCGCCGCCGCAGATGCTTGAATTAACTTTTGATTCTTTCAAAAATCCTTCAAATACTGTTCCTGTGTAATATGCGAGCCCTCTTGCTAATGAGATGTTTAGTTTTATTCTTCCAGCCTCGACAAATTTCAGATAAGAGAGCAGTTCATCTAGTTCATTCATTCCCTCAATGCCGATTTCAGAAGTTATTAAATATCTCATTCTCTGCAATGTCTCTTCATTTGATTCTCTTACAAGGAATACTTCTTCTATTTTATCTATAGATTTTTTGCTTATACTCTTTTCCTGCAATTCTTTTCTTACTGCATCAAATCCTTGTTTTGCAATTTTGTCGACTATAATAATGACTGATTCTCTCATGCTTGGAGCAATATCGCAATAATCCATTATTCCATATAATACTTTTCTATTGTTGATTTCCATGAATGCATCTAAACCAAGTTCTTTGAATGCGTCTAATGCCAGCAAGACTATTTCAGCATCTGCCTTCATTGATGAGCATCCTGCGATATCAACATCACACTGCCAGAATTCCCTATAACGTCCAAGCTTTATAGGACCATCTCTAAACACTCTTCCGATTTCATATCTCTTAAAAGGCATTTTCAGATTAGGATTCAATGCAATAAATCTCGAGAATGGAACAGTCAGATCAAACCTTAATCCTAATTCTCTCTGTCCTTGATCTGTCAGCTTAAATATCTCTTTTGCTGCATCACTCTCTGAACCTGCAGCGAATTTTGCTGTCAATGTATCAAGCCTTTCAATGCTCGGTGTTTCAAGAGGAGAGTATCCGTATCTCTGGAAAATGCTGACTAGCTTATTCACCATATCATCCCTGATTATTTTATCTTCGGGAGCAAAATCCCTCACACCCTTAGCCATATCTACCATGATTATCACCTATTCGTCTGTTTTTTTAAAGTTTCTTATTGATTTAATGAAATTCTTCGAATCTATTATGTTTGCAGCACATTGTTCTCTCATATACTTTAACGCAACATCATTTGCTTCATATGTTCCTACACAATCTTTCAGAACATAAATTTCATATCCTCTGTAATACGCGTCTACGCATGTCAATAATACACATATCTGTGTTGTAACTCCCGTCAATATTACTGTCTTAATCCTGTTCTTTTTTAACCAATTCTCAAAACCCGTTTTATAAAATGCGCTATAATAATTCTTTTCCATTACTTTATCATTTTTCAAAGGCTTTAAATTATAAAATTCAATTCCTTTACTGTTTGGTTGACAGAGATTTTTTGTTTTTTTGATCTTCATTCTTTGCATGTGAGATAAAGGAATTTTTTTAGGGTCATAAATTAATTTAAAAAAAATAATTTTCGTATTCAGTTTTCGGAGATTATCCAATAATCTGGATATATTATTGACTGCTGCTTGGATGTTCTTAACATTTCTTCCGCTGTTAGATGTTATTCCCTTATCTGAACAAAAATCATTCTGAACATCTATTATAACAACAGCCATGTTTTTTATTGTTTTCTTCACTTAAATCACCTTTATTGTTTTTTCAACTTCTTCAATAATTTTTCCATTTCTCATCAATAATGCCATTATATCTAGATCCTTATAAAATATTCTATCTTCTTTTACCTTCTGAATACTTTGTCTAATTACTGAGTATGCAATGCTTGTTCCTGCGCCTAATCTTGCCGGCTTTTGGAATTCATAAGCCTGTGCAGCACACATGAATTCTATCCCAACAATAGCCTCTGTATTTCTAATTATTTCTCTTGCTTTTCTTGCTGCTATTGTTCCCATGCTGACGTGGTCTTCTTGGTCTGCACTGCAGGGAATTGAATCAACACTGGCAGGAGATGCAAGTATCTTATTTTCACTAACTAATGCTGCTGCAGTGTATTGAGTTATCATAAGACCCGAATTCAATCCTTCTCCTTCTGCAATCAAAAATGCAGGCAGTCCTGCATTAAGTGCAGGGTTCAACAGCCTATTTACTCTACGTTCTGCCATGTTTCCAATCTCAGATACAGCAATTCCTAAAAGATCCATTGCATAAGCAACAGGTTGTCCGTGGAAATTTCCGCCAGCAAGATAGGTTTTTTCCTCTGTCAAAAATATTGGGTTGTCTGCAACTGAATTCATCTCTATTTCTACCTGCTTTCTCGAATAGCCTATTGCATCTCTTGATGCTCCTAAAACCTGCGGAACACATCTTAGACTATATGCACTCTGTGTGTCTTTTTTCTTTTGCATTAATACAGTGCTTTTGTCTATTAGGTTTCTAATATTTTTAGCAACAATGTTTTGTCCTTCAAACGGCCTTAATGCATGCAATCTTGAGTCAAATGCCAGTGTTACGGCATTTAATGAGTCGATTGTCAATGCAGCTGCAATTTGCGCATTTTTCAATAATTTTTCAGCATCGTAAACTGCTAATGTTCCTATGGCGGTCATTGTTTGTGCACCATTGAATAATGCCAATCCTTCTCTTGCTTCTAATTCAATTTTCTCAAGACCCTTAATCTTTAGTGCTTTTTCTGCATCCATACGTTTACTGTCAATAAATGCTTCTCCTTCTCCCATAAATACTAATGCCATTTGTGCAAGAGGAGCAAGATCTCCGCTAGTTCCAACACTTCCTTTCTCATAGATAACAGGAACAATATTTTTGTTCAATAGCTCTGCAAACATCTGTAGAGTCTTAGGTCTTACTCCGGAGTATCCTCGTGCTAAAACATTTGCCCTTAACAGCAAACATGCTCTTGCTTCATCTTCTGGCAAAGGATTGCCCCAACCCGCGGCGTGTGCTCTGATCATTCTTTTTGATAACTCAGAGCCCTGGTCTTTTGATAGTATGATGTTTCCAAAAGCTCCTATTCCTGTATTTACACCATACAGTATGTCCCCTCTATCAAGCATTTCTTGCAATGCATTCCAGTTCTTTTGAACTTTTTCCATTGTTTTCTCAGAGAAAAAAACTTTCTCTTTATCTCTTGCAACTTTCTTTACTTTCTCAATATTTAATGTGGCACCATCTATCTCAATCATTTTTATCCTCCTCCGTTAGAATTACTGCATTTTATGTACAGAAAATAATCTTCCCTTATCCTATCATATGTCTTTAGATCTATATTGCCTGATTTATACTCCTCAAAGGCTTTTGTAACTTTGTCTAATAAAATCTCTTTTTCAATGAATAAAACCAGCGCTTTGCACTTTATCCTCCAACTTATTGTCTTTTTCCATTTTCTTCTCCTCCATATTTTATTAAGGGCGACTGGCGAGATTTGAACTCGCCCAAGAAGATCCACAGTCTCCTATGCTGCCAGGCTACATCACAGCCGCCATTGAATAGAAATACATCTAATAAGAATTTGAATTTAATATAGAACAATCTAAGAATAAGTCTATCTATGATGAATAAAACCAGCATTGTTTATGCTTTTGTCCCCGATCATATTATTTGTATTCATTTGAAGTATTTAATTGTTTGTTTTTGTAATATATTTCTGTGGCTATTTTTTTCAATTTATTCAAGTCTTTGGTATTATATATTGCTTCTAGCAAAGCATGTTTTTGTTGAATATTGTTACCCATTTGCGCTTCTAGTTTTTCTTTATAATTATAATATTTATCAAAATCATTTTTATTTAAAGCATTTACTACGGGTTCTACATATGTCTTATAAAAATTGTCAGGCATATAAAATCCCTCGAGTTTAGCTTTATTCTTAAAGTGCTCATATTCTGCATTAGTAACCTGTTTCCTTATATCATCATCAGTTGATGCTGCACCTGCATAAATAATATCGAAATTTTTTTCTAGAAAATATATTGTTTTTGCGTCTGTTTCTAAAGTATAATGCGCTTTACCAAAGGTGATGCCTTCCGGAAATATAATGTTGATTTTGTCACGTCTGACATATTCCTTGTATACATTATCGTTTAGCGTACTAATCACTTTATATTCTGGCCAATATCCCAAGAGCTTTTTTTGAAGATTGGTTTCAGGAGTTTTTATTAGTCCAACTATCAAAGCATTATCATTAGGCCTTTCAGGATCTCCTTGAACATAAAAATATTCGTTATACATGATCTACGTATGTTTTCTGTATTTATAAAGTTTATTGTTATTACTTAGAAGTAACTATTTTACTATTCGTATATTTGCGTTGTATCAAAGAATCCATCATCATTTGTATCAATGAACACTATATCTGCCTTATTGTTTTCGTTTTTATCTATACCCAAGTATTTAGCATTATCTTTCATAACATTTCCAACATATGGAAAACTAGCATATGTATCAGGAACATTGTTTCGATTAAAATCCAAACTGACTTCTTTAAATTCCATGATTCCATCTTTGTTAACATCGACGTCTTTTTCAGACAATATAAAAGACTTGTAATCACTATATTTGAAATAGTCAATAGACAAAAATGAATTCAAGCTAATCAGCAAGGCAATCAACGTTTTCATTAAAGAGAGGGATTGAGTTTATTATATAAATCTTTTCCAAATCAGATGCAGTAAAGTTGAGAATGATAAGAAAGTTGTCAGGCTCACATGGCATAAGAACTTGATTGTATATCGAGTTATTTGTTATCGATGTTATGTTTTCGAGTTCGCTAGCAGACAACTCTCTTATTTAAGTTGACTTCATCTCCAAATC
>DUIB01000033.1 GCA_013330595.1 Candidatus Woesearchaeota archaeon
AGGTATCGATAACTAAAGAATATCTAAAAAAAGAAAGGTTTATATACTATCGATTTTAGTCATGAAAGTTAATGACTTTGAAAGAACAAGTTGAAGAAGAGATAACAGGATCTGCACCGATAATTGAAGAATTCTCGCTCTTAAAGACAATGCGATCATATGTTAATTCTGGTTCTCAAGAATTACTAAAGATAATTCTTAATACAAAAGAAAATGACGAGATGATTGAGTTTAAAGCAAGAGAATTTTTGTATAAGAAGATGATTAATCAATTACAATATAAGGCGATGTCTTTTGATAAAGACCCATCCATTATTAATGAACAAGAAGATCACGAAGGCTTTCCTATAATCGATTATAAATCCACGCCTGAACAAATGATGAATCAATATTCTTTATGGATAAATCTGAGAGAAGACGCTGAAGATATGATGAAAGATTTCTTAGAAAGTTCTGGACTACTAAAAGATACAAAAGAGAAAGAAACACAATAAAAAAATTATATTATATCCTCTTCGGCCAGGACAACAAAATCACCGACTGCCATTACAGCAGAAAAAGGCACAAGTATTGATCCTTCTTTAGTCTTTTCTAGCTCAAGCTTCTCGATATATGTTGTAGGATTGACTAGGACAACATGTATTAATTCCCCTGTCTTTGCCTCAAAGACAATATCTCCTACCTCTCCGAACCTTTTTCCTGACTTGGAAATAACAGTCTTTCCAATCAGTTGCTTAGAGAACTTTTTTTCATCACTCATTTTCATTTCAACTGGTTTATCTGGCATATCAATCACCTTTTAATTATGATGATAAAACTAAATATGCTCTATATATAAAGTTTTCTATTATGCAATAGTGGATTTTCTCCTCACTTCTTCATTAAGCCTGTTCATTTCTGCTTCATTATAACAAGTATCTTTGACTTGACATTTATTGCATTTATTCTTATTATCAACAAAATCAGGAGCATCAAATCCAGAAATAATAATATTGACCTTCCTTATTAGATCAATCACTTCTTCTTTAAGCATAGGATTCATTGCAAGTATTCTTTTTTCTTCAATGCCTTTATATTTCATATATCCCTCTCCTGTCTTTTTTCCAGAATCCTCTAATAACATCATGTATGCAGCCAATTGCACCCTATGATTATCCCAGATGCCTTTATTTGGAACTTTTCCTGTCTTAATCTCTACAGGGACATGAAAATCCTTATAGACCTCAATCATATCAATTATTCCAGACAGATTAAGTTTTTCTGACTTGAAATATTGCTCTGAAATGATCTTTGGCTCAAGCATAATCCAAAGCTCTTCGCCAAAAATGTTGTGTTTTAATATGAATTGGCTTAAATTTAATGCCCTAAGCTTTGCCTCTGAATCAAAATTTTCCCAATAATCCTTGAAAATATCAATCAACTTAATATTGAATTCCTTTAATTCAGTCTTATTCATTATTATCGCATTTCTCAAGAACCTGGCATAATTCTTTCTGAAAAACGCGTAAATCTCCTGATAATTACTTGTCTTTATCGACTTGACAATTGATTCATCATTCTTATTGATGAACTCGTATGTTTGATGCCAGATCTTTCCCTTGACTAATTCCTCTTTAGGAGGTTCTTTTATTTTAAGAACAGAGCTGATGAATAATTTCCTCGGACAATAAAGATAAGACGAGAGCATTGTTGCAGAGACCATTACTTTAGGATATTAAATCTCTTTAAATAATTTTGGGGCGAATGTCTAGTGTGAGAAACCCTGAAATGATCCTCTAGATAATCTAATATCTCTTGATCGCCAGGCATCATTTTTAGCCTGAGCAAATTAACAATCATAATTTAATTAAAACTTCCAACCTTCTACCCTACACATTTCAATAATATTTATGCATTCAATGTTATAATCCTTACATACGAAAGGAATTTTTACTTTATTGCCTCGTAACTTTTCTTCTGTTACGATTATTCTGCCTTTTATTGTCGGATATAATGTTTGTTGGGAGCTACTTCCCATCTCTACTGCCAATGCAATAACAAACGGATCTGCGGCTGCAGTTTCACTATCTGATTTTGCTAATGAGGGATATTTTACTAGAATCTGTCTTACTATCTCCATCTGCGTCTCATCTAACTCCTTAAAGAATTTCTTTTGCTTTTTAGCCCACTTCTTTAATGAGTCATCCATAACAGAGATTTCTTTAAGAACTTCCTTGTGAGAAATTAAAAAACCTTTTTCTATTAATTTATCCATATTTTTCCAAAGTGTAGGAAAAACATCAATAGGGTAACGCCTGTTTAATTCTATAAGCGAACTTGAATCAATCACATAGAAATTTATCGTCATCATTTTTTAGCCTTACTCATAACTTTATCCAGATTCTTTGATTTGATTGAAAGATACCCTAAAGCATCGCTATGTGTGATAAATCCTTTATCTACATTATTAACGACAAGAGAAACAAACTTCTGTCCTCTTTCGCTTAAGCATTGCTTATCTGCAGTAGATCTAAATCCGCTTTTCTTCTCGGCTTTTTCTTTTGGCTTTAGAATTTCTGGCACGTATTTATCAATAAATCCATCGTACTGTTGTTTTGAAATAAAGTTTAATCTATACATATTGTAAAAGAGCATGGCTTTGCTTACTTTGTATGTTCTAGAAAGTTTAGCGATATCTTTATTCTGGTTGAACTCTGATTTTGCTAATATTTCAGGAAGCAAAAAATCTGATGAAAAGTTATTACACCATTTCTCAACATCTCCAACATTTTTAAAGAATAAAGAATTTTCAGGCATGCTTACTCCGCTTTCATTTAACAGAACATGCCCAAACTCATGCATAAGAGTGAATATTCTCGCTTCTATCTGATCTTTTGAATTGACAACAATAACGGCAGGAGATTCATCAACCAATGCAAACCCCCTTGCATCTTCAATAGGCATGGAAATCTGGAATACGATAATGTTTTTATCTTCAATGGTGTCTCTTAAAAAATTAAATACTTCGTATGGCGTTTTAAACTTCTTTTGTTTTACCTCATCAAATTTAAATTTTTCTCTATATTTCTCCGCGATTTTCTTAGGGTCTTCTGATTGTTTAACTGTTGAAACATCTCTGTTTAAGTTTGCGTTTAGATTTTCTGAAAGCTCTTTGCTTATTTTCTGCAATCTTCTTGCCCTTCTTATTGCTAGAATTGTCTTTTTATCAAATTTTCCTGCTTTTTCTGGAAGCATCCTATAATCTTTAGGCAAAGGTTTTTCTGTCGGTGCTTTAGGAAGGAAAAAAACAGCGAGAGGTCTCTTAACAATTTTAGCCAAATCTTCCAGCTGCCTTAAAGTGGGATTTGCTTCGCCTTTGAGCCAACTGCTGAATACATTCTGATTTATCTTCAACTTCTTAGATATATCTCGCTCTTTCCAGCCAGCACTATCTGTAACCCATTTCAAAAGTTCAGGTTTTACTTCAATTGTTAGGCTTTTTTTTGGCATTTTATCTTCTCTTTTTTTGAAGTTTATTTATTTTTCTATTACGATAATCATTTCAAGCTGTCTTCGATGATCTGCTTTTCATCAGCAGTTATGCCATAGAGCTTATAGACTTCTTCATCGATTTCATGATCTAGTTTCTGAATTTCTTTTTTAAGACGATCTTTCTCGGTAGATTGATTTTTTTGAAGTTCAGAAAAACGTTTGTTATAAGATAAGATGTTATCTACCAATAAAGATACCTTTTTTATAGTTTTATCATCGTTTATTTTTTTTATTGGAAAACTTCTTGCATATTCATACATAAACTCCATGGTTAACTGAGACCGATTATATAAATATCTATGGGCGAACCAGCTTATCAATCTCGAATTCAAAATTCCGAGTAAATATTTTAGTGGAAGATTTCCATCCCATACGAGGGTCACTGTTTTATCGGAATAATTGTTGTCATCACAATAAGTTCCATTCAATCTCGCATCTCTATAATTAGCTACAATAATTTTACCGCAACGTGATACAATTCTCTGAAATAATAACTTTTCACCTTTAATATAATAAGAGTCCACTATATCCCTTTTTTTTATAAAATATTCTGAATTCAAAGAATATCTTTGAATTTCTCTTCCTCTTATACAAGGAATAGATTCGGCAGTTTTTTCTTTTGAAAGAAATTTTGCAACAGGTCCTCCCCAGTTCACTTTTGCTATATCTGAAAGAGGAATTGCATCGTTAAGGATTTTGTCAAATATCGTATGATTATTATCTGTAATCCATAAAGGATATATTTTCTCATTAAAATAATCCTTAATCCCCGAAAATTCTTCAATTCTATCGCTATTTGCAAACCCTAATTTTACTTTCTTTGATTTTGTTTTATTTTTTCTGACAATAAACATTATTTGCTCTAATTCCACATCGGGAAACGCTTCAGACGCGTCTATAACTGCTGTTAAATCCCACTCTAATAGGCTTTTTCTTACACTTCCCCATGAAGAGATATATGTTAATTGCTTTGGAACAATGTATGCAAAAAACCCCTTTTCCTTTAATAAATCCAATGCTCTAAATATAAATAATGAGGCCGTATTTCCGGTTTTATCTTTTGTATATTTTTGTTTAAAATATTGTTTTTCATGTTCTTTTAATTCTGCACCATACGGCGGATTCCCTATCACAACATCAAATCCGCCATCATTCATTATTTCTTTGAATTGTTCTTCCCATTTGAACGCATAGCGGCCAGCAATCTTTTCATCATCTATTAGGCTGTTTCCGTTCCTTATGTTGTTATGAAGTTTAGGCAGCTTCCTACCTGATTTTGCTAGCTTCAAAGACAGATTGAATTTTGCTATTTCACAAGCCCTTTCATCCAAATCAACACCATAAATGCAGTTCAATAATAATGATTCCTTTTCTTCATAAGATAGTTCTCTTTTAACTTTCTTAGAACATTCTTCTACTAAAGCATCAAATGCTTTAATTAAAAATGAGCCTGAACCACAAGCGGGATCTAGAATTCTCACTTTTTTTATTTCTTCAAAACTTTTGTTTTTAACATATTCTCTTATAGTTTGATTAACAATATAGTTGACAATGTATTGTGGCGTATAGAATATTCCTTCTTCCTTTCTTTTTCCTTTGCTTTTCTCTTCTTTAAATCTTTTTTGCCCTTTTAATATATGCCCTATAAAATTTTCATATGTTCTTCCAAGAATATCAGCATCTATTGTAGCAAAATCATAAGGCATTTTATCTTTAGGCTCTCTCAAATCTTCCAAGATAATATAAAGAGGGGCATCATCAAAGTTAAAATCATCGCACATTCCTTTTTCAAACAAATCACTGTCATATACTTCCTTATACTTACTAAATAGTTTATTTATTTCTTGCAGTAGAAAGGGTCTTCCATGATATCTTTCAAACTTGTCGATTTTCAATGACTTCAATTTAGGCTCATTTAATTCTTTATCTTCACAATAACAAATAAATATTAATCTATCAATTAATCTCTGGATTTCCTTTTCAACCTCCATAATAAATGATTCAGTGCTAAAATTAAGATCACTCTCTTTCTGATTCTTTTTTATATTAGTTAATATTGATTCACGCCATTTTTTCATATCTTCCAATAATTGCTCATCAATAGGAATTTTCCTTTTAAGATTTAATTTAGAATACAAAGGATTTTGAATGCCTTTTGCTATCCATACTTCTTTATTGAAATTCCAAAGCAACTCATCAAATTTTGATTCATCAAATTCTTCTAAGTCAATTGTGCCAATGCATGCTCTTTCAGGAAAGGGAACAAGCATATCACATCTCAAAATTATCCAAAATCTAAAATTAGTCAAGATAGCAAAAGCCTTATCTTTTGAATGCGCATAATTAATTGCTTGAGAATAATACTCTCTATTGTCAATCAGCTCTTTGGTTAAAGCCTTTGCCTCAACAACAAATTGCGAAATGCCATCTAGACAAATTAACATATCAATTCTTTTTCCCCTTTCAGGATACTCGACTTTGTATTCAGAAAAATCTCCGGTATCCCAGCCTAAAACATTTTCAATAAACGGCTCTATTAATGTCTTGCAGATCTGCTTTTCATTTGATGCAAATTCCTTATCGTTTTTGTATTTATTATATGTATTGAGAAGTTTTCTTAGTTCAATTAAAGCTGATTTCTTATCCATAAAATCCCCTAAAAACCATTACATCACCGATATTTATAAATCTTGTCAAGAACCCGGCAATAGAATAGCAAAACATATTTAAATATGTCAATCAGTGATATATTGAGGTGAGCTATATTCAGGATTCAACACTTTTGCAGGAATCGGGATTTTCTTGGACTAGTCCATCAGGAACAATAAAGAAGGTGAGTGATGAAAGCATTTTATTTAAATGCATGTTAGCCGATAGTCTAGATCATAAAAATCTTATTGTCGAGGTTTGGCATGATCTTTCTGGAAGATTTCATGGATATGAGATGCATAGAAAAGATAATGAGTATGTCCTCGATTTTCATTTAGCGCATACAGGATTCTTCAAATACACATTTAGGTATCGTGATAGTGCAAATGGATATTGGCATTGGCTTTCAGGAGCAGAAGAAAAGGATTTCCCAGAGATACATGTTGATCCTGCATATATTGACAAAAGCATTGTGTATAATGCATTCATAAGATTCCACGGAGAAGACATAACAAAAAAAGGCACAATAAGATTTGGTCATTCAGGAACATTTGATGATTTAAAGAAAAGGCTTGATAAAATAAAGGGCATGGGTGTTAATATACTTTACCTTAATCCTATACATCCTATCGGCGAGCTTTACAGGAACTATAATCCGCATGACCAATATCCACATTATCTGCAGCCAGGATGTCCATATAGCATTAAGGATTACAAAGCAATTAATCCTGAATTGGCGATTGACAAAGATCATAGCCAAGGAGTGCATTCATCATTATCTGATCCTATGACTGAATTTAGGGAATTAGTTAGAGAATCTCATAAGCGTGGAATTAAAATATTCATGGATCTAGTATTTAATCATACAAGCCATGATTTTATTTTGCAAAGGCTTCATCCGGAATGGTTCTTATACAAAGAAAACATTAAAAGTCTTGATGAGCCATACATTTATCCTGATGAAATTAAACATGGCAAGCCTTGGGGTGATGCAAAGCTGACAATGTGTCCTTTTGATCATGGTTATTGGTGGGAGGATGCTGCTCAATTGAACTGGGAATACATGATTCCTGATGCATCTAATAAAGCCCCTAAGAATCCTACGATCAGGGAGATGTATGCTTATTTCAAATCAATACCTCAATATTGGATAAAGCATTTGGGAATTGATGGATTCAGGTGTGATGTCGCTTACAGGATCCCTGCAGATTTCTGGAGGCAATGCATACATGAAGCTAGAGAGACAGCAAAAAAAGAGCATCCTAACAATGGCTCATTGGCAGGCGATGTAGTGTTTATTGCAGAATCCTATGTTGATAATATTCCGGAGCTTTTAGAGGCTGGATTCACATCTGTTTATGGGGATTTCTCAAATAAACTTTATAATGTCTTGACATTAAAAGGATATCTTGATTATATTTATAATATTACAGGAAAATATCTTCCAGAGAATTCAAGATTCTTCATATTTCCAGAATGCCATGATTTTATCAGGAATACAAAAAAATTGCTCGGACAATTAGCACATGATGCGGTATTATCAGAGAGAGCGAACAAGAGCAGATGGGCATTGACAGCGACATTGCCTGGAATCCCGATGATATTCAATGGGTTTGAGAAACTTGAATGGCATCCTGTGAATCTTTTTTCCTATAGTGCAATTGATTGGGAATCAGACAAAGACCTGAAGAAATACATAGTAAAAGTAAATAATATAAGAGGTAAGCATATTGCATTGCAGAAAGGAAGATATGAGTATGTTGCGACAAACCGGGGCATTAATGATCAAAGCCAATTATTTTCATTCTTGAGAATATATGAAAATGAGAAATCAAGAAAAAAAGAGATCTTCCTGATCTGCACAAACATGGATCTACACAATAAATGTGATGCAAAAATTTACTTGGATGAAAATTCCGGGATAGATCTATCTAAAAAATATATTCTGCATGATCTTCTTAACAACAGGAAATACATCAGGGAAGGCAATGAAGTTGTCATCATTTTAGAGCCTGGAGAAAGCCATATATTCAAAGTGGAATAATGATATTAAAAGAGATGATAAATTGAAAAAACTTTACTTAATGTTGATTATTTTTTTGATTTTGCCTTTTGTTTTAGCCAAGTCTTATACTGTTGATAAGGCAAATATTGATATTGTTGTGAATCCTGATGCATCTTTAGACATCGATGAAAAAATAACGTTTAATTTCAATGGACCATTCACATTTGCATACAGGGATTTTGCACTTTCTGACGAGAGATTAAGTGACATAAAAGTCTATGATGTTACTAATGGACAAAAAACCCCATTGACTTATGACCTAACAACCTTAGCATCATTCAACAAAAGAATAAAATGGTTTTATGATGCGAATAATGAAAAAAAAGAATTTTTGATTTCTTACAAACTTACTAATGCATTAAAAGTTTATGATGATGTCACAGAATTCAACTGGAAAATATGGGGTGATGGATGGGATCATTCTGTTCAAGACATTGAAGGCACATTTGATTTGCCAGGCATTATAGATTCAAATGAAGTATATACGTGGGGTCATCCGCAGTTGAATGGTAAAATTGGTTTTATGAATAATAAAACAATTATTTTTCAAACTCTAGATGTTCCGGCTTATCAATGGGTTGAATTACGAGTAGCATTTCCATCTAGAATATTAAGCAGTAATTCAGAGGGAAAATATATTGGTGGTGAAGGATTACAAAACATTATTGAAGAGGAAGATGATTATAAAAATGTAGGTACAAAGGACAAAAGCGTGAATAGTTTTCTTGGTATCGCAGCATTATTTGGCATATTATCTATAGGCAATATTCTGCTTTACGGATTTTTAATATTATTCGTAGTTTTAGGTCTTTTCAGAAAAACCAATCATTTAGCAAAGCAAATTTATAAATGGATTCTCTTCGGAATGATTGTCCTAGTTATTCTGACTTTAATAATTATTCCATTAGAAAACAGCATAACAACAAATTATTTTATACTTAATTTACTCCCCATAGCAGGAATAATAATCATCTTTTTAACATTATATTTTATTTTCGGCAGAGAACAAAAGATTAATGATAATGCAATATATGAAAGAGATATTCCTTATAACTATTCTCCTGCAATTGTAAGTGCATTAATAAACCAGCATAATAAGAAGCCTACAATTGAGGATTATGTAGCAACAATAATGTATCTGTGCATAAAAGGAAAATTAAGGCTCGAAGTCATAAAGAAAAAGAAATTCTTAGGTATATTTGGCAAGGATACAGATTATGATATTATAATAAAAAATTCTGATGATGGTGATTTAAGAAAACATGAATCTATGGTTCTTGACATAATAAAAAAATATTCAAAAAATGACAAGATACTTTTCAGTAAGCTTGAAAAAGAATTAGGAAGCCCTGCTAATGATTTTCCAAAAGAGTTTGAGAAATGGCAGAGACAAGTAAAAAAAGAAGCTGTCAAAGAGGGGTTCTTTGACAATAAGGATACATTTCTACTGTTTAATGTATTAAGTTTTTTTACTATTGCAGTAGGTATTTATATTATGATAATCGAGGGCGTTTTCGGATATTTGATTGCAGGAATTTTTGGAGTGGTGATAAATTATATATTCAAACAAGCCTTGCCGAGAAGAACCCCGTTAGGAGCAGAGCATTATCTTAAGTGGAAACATCTCAGACAGTACTTGAATGATTTTACAATGATGAAAGATAATCCTCCTGAATCGATAATATTATGGGAAAAATTTTTGGTATACGGAATAACTCTCGGTGTTGCAGATAATGTTGAAAAGGTTATGAAAATAACTCTTCCTGATAAAAACACCAAATCATCAATATTTGTAGGTGCTGTAAATTATCATGCATTAGCAGCTTCAGGATTTTCAAGCAATGTCAATAGTTTCAGCAACTCCTTTGCAACAGCCTCGGGGACCTCTGGTGGAGGAGGATTCGGCGGAGGAGGAGGCGGAGGAGGAGGCGGAGGAGGCGGTGGTGCAGGTTAAAAGATCAAGCCAAAAGAAAGAACACAAGGCATGGATCATCTCTGTTGATATGGGTTATGGGCATCAGAGGGCTGCATATCCTCTCAAGGATATTGCTTATGAAAGGATTATTACTGCCAATAATGATAAGATTATTTCTTTGAAGGACCATAGATTATGGGAGCAGTCAAGAGAGTTTTATGAATTCATCTCAAGATTAAAACAGATTCCTATACTGGGAAAATTAAGTTTTGACATTTACGATCAATTCCAGAAAATCAGCCCATTTTTTCCATTCAGGGATCTTAGCAAGCCTAATTTTTCTGTACTGAGATTAAAGGCTCTTATAAAAAGAGGATTATGCCAGAGTATTGTTGATTATACATCAAAAAAAGATATTCCTGTTATTACAACTCATTTTATTCCTGCAATGGCATTCAATTACAATAAGAGACCTGTCTATTGTGTTGTGACGGATACAGATATCAACAGGATATGGGTTCCTGACAAACCAGATGAGACAACAATCAGTTATTTAGCCCCGTGCAGGCATGTTGTTGAAAGGCTTAAACAATACGGCATTCCTGAGGATAAGATAATAAAAACAGGATTTCCATTGCCTAAGGAAAATATTGGAAAAAATCAGGAGATAATAAAAAAAGACCTGCTTTATAGGCTATATAATCTTGATCCTAACAAAATATTTTTCAGGAAATTCCAGGCAACTATAAAAGAAAAGATAAATAGGAATTTCAGCATCAACAAGAAATATTTCAATCATATACTCACATTAACCTACACTATAGGTGGTGCAGGAGCACAGAAAGGTATTGGTGAAAAAATAATTTTATCATTAAAGGAAAAGATTCTTGAAAATAAGATAAGATTAAACATCTCTGTCGGGACAAAGATTGATTTGAAGATATATTTTGAGAAGATAGTTTCTGATTTAGGATTAAAGGATAAGGTAAAAATCATTTTTGCATTTGATAAAAGAACATATTTCGAGACATTGAATAAAGAGCTGAGGGCAACTGACATTTTATGGACAAAGCCTTCTGAGATGTCATTCTATACTGCATTAGGCATACCAATAATCATTGCTCCTCCGATAGGGGCGCATGAACATTATAATAAGGAATGGCTAGAGCATAAAGGCTCCGGATTCATACAGAAAGAGCCTGAATATTGCAGCCATTGGCTTTTTTATTGGCTTGAGGATGGAAGGCTTGCAGATTCTGCATTTCAAGGATTTGTTGATGCACCGGTAATGGGAACTTATAATATTGAAAAGATCGTATTTAACCGACAAATTTAAAAATATTAAATATTAATTGATAAAATGCCTAAAAAGACCAAGAAAAAAGTGGTGAAAAAAGTTACTTCTGTAAATGATAAGCTTAATCAAATAATTGCTTTGCAAAAAAGATTGCTAAAAGAAGAAGGAGTTGTTGAGAAAGAAGAAGAACAACTTGAAAAGATCGAGAGAGTAACAGAATTTGAGGCACAGAATGAGAACAGAAATATCAATAAACTAGAATCAGAGATATTATCAGGAGAGAAAAAAGAAGAAGATGAGCTTTCAAAGCTTGAAGCTCTGGAGCGAGAGATAAAAAGTGAAGTAGGAGAGCATCCATTAAGCAGGATAACCCTCAAGGACATATTGAAAGGCCTTGTAGGAGCATTTGTAGGCTTGGCAGTCCATTATACATTCACTTATGGTGTTGAAATCTCTGAATCTTTAACAACCGGGAGAGCCGCATTTTTGTATTTGCTCTCATTTATTGTCGGAATAGTATTCATCTACTTCACAGGATTCAGGAAGATCAAGGATCCTAAAATATTGATGTTTATTCCTGTCAGATTATTTGTATTGTATTTGGCATCTATTGCAATGTCAATTATCGTTCTATATATATTCTACCCTACATTTGGGCATGATTTTTTCGAAAGCTTTAAAATGGTCGGTGGAGTTCTTCTAGCAGCAATAGTCGGAGCTTGTACAGCTGACTTGATAGGGAAAGAATAATGGAAAACAGTAAAATTGATCAGGAAATAAATGTTGATGAGAAGATTGAACAAATATTTAGGGCTATGCATTCTAAAATCATTATGCTTTATGACGAATACAATTCCATAAACAACATGTTATCTGAAGAAAAAGATAGCATAAAGACTCTTGAAAAATTTCATTTTACAATCTTAGGAATAAGAGACTCCTTAGATCAAGAGATCAATCTAATAAACAATCTTAAGGCCACCATAGACTTAAATAGTGTAAGGAAAATAACTTCCAAGATTATTGAAAACATCAATCTTATACTGGAATGGGTCAAAGAATATGATAAAGAATTGAAAAGTTTCAAAGAAATTCTTGGAAGTAATAATAATGCCTTAATCAAAAAATATATTGAAACAGAATATTCAAAATTAACCTTATTATATAATAAAATATTCACTGAAGACAATGAAGTGATCAGGGAATTGAACATGCTTAAGAAGATTGCAGCCTGAATTATAGTGCATTTTTCTCCTAAAGATTTATAAATATGCTATTATTTCTCTTGTCAAATGAGCAATAATTCTGAAACAAAGGATAAGGAGGATATCAAGGACAGCGCCAGCTTTTCCTATACGAGCCAGATCAATAATGTTCTTGAGGATGAGAATAAAGTTCTAAGAGAGGCTGTGAATTCATTAAGAGAAGAAGTTGAAAGATTCAAGGCTCCATCATTGATGATTGCTGAAGTTACTGAATTGATCAATGATCATGCTGTGATAAAGATACCTAATGGAAATAAGTTCTATGTCTCAGTTTCTAAGAATATCAAGAATCTTGAGCCAGGAGATTCTGTATTAGTAGAACAGAAGAACCTTAATATTGTTGATACTATTAATGTCTCAAAATATTTTGATGTTGAAAGGTTTGTTATAATGGAAAAACCAAAAACAGGCTGGAATGATATTGGAGGCTTGAAAGAGCAGATCGAAGACATCAAAGAGGTTGTTGAATTGCCATTGATGAATCCTGAATTATTCAAGAAAATAGGAATACAGCCTCCAAAAGGCATTTTGCTTCATGGACCTCCTGGAACAGGAAAGACATTACTGGCAAAAGCCATAGCTAATTCCACTGATGCAACATTCATAGAGATTGTCGGTTCAGAAATAGTGCAGAAATTTATCGGTGATGGTGCAAAACTGATAAAAGAGATATTTAATCTTGCAAAATCCAAGGCCCCGTCAATTGTGTTTATTGATGAGCTTGACGCTTTATGCGCAAAAAGGATTGATCTAGGGACTTCAGGGGAAAGAGAGGTTCAGAGAACATTCATGCAATTGCTTGCAGAGCTTGATGGCTTTAAGCCATTGGATAATGTCAAGATCATTGGATGCACTAACAGGAAGGATATTCTTGATCCTGCAATATTAAGGCCTGGAAGGCTTGATAGGATGATTGAAGTGCCTAATCCTGATATTGAAGGAGTCAAGCAGATATATAGGATCCATACTAAGAGCATGCCTCTTGACAAGAAATTAGATATGGAGAAGATATTTAATTTAAGCAAGGAAATTTCTGGGGCAGAGATAAAGGCTGTTGCAACAGAAGCAGGATATTTCGCGATAAGAAATAAAAGAGATACAGTAAAAGAAGAGGATTTCCTGAATGCTATTTCTAAAGTCAGAAAAGAAGAAGACAAGTATGGAAAACAATATGTAGAGATGTTTGGATAAAATCTTATACTATCATCAAGTAGTAAACTTTATAAATCGGATGCTGTTCTCCTAGTGCATGAGCATATTTAAGAAAAGGGAACTTAAATTAGCAGATATTGTTGAATCTCTTAAGGAAAAATTTAAAGGCAATGAAGGAAAAAGATTCATGTTAAGCTTAGACAGAATAAGCTATTCTCCACATGACCTTACACCCGACTATTCAGACAGCCTAATAGCACCTCCATCCATCATATCGATTGTTTATGAGGGAATATCGGCACATCCATTTGTGGAGCCTGACATAAACTCCAAAGGAATAAACAGGAACATTGACTTCATCTTAGATAATTATGGCATAAAAATATTAACACCAATACTTAACACTTATACAATTGATGGGAATGAGACAATCTCAAGTTTTGAGTCTGGAAAGAACCAGAATCTAGAGATAAACATCCCTATTGATGTATATAAGTACAACACAAAATTTGATGGCTTAAAATTATCTTTTATCTAGTCTTTACCTGCATTCTCTTTCCATCCAAGTTTCAGCAATTCATCCACATGATTGTTATCAGCCATTGCTTTATAATAGTATGGCTCTGGATCTCCACAGATAATGATTGCTGTGCCGTTTGTTTTCATTGAAATATTATTAATTTCAATATCATAATTGCTCGAATAAAAAGCCTGCATCAATTCCTCTTCTGAGGGCTCTTTTACAAATTGTGTTTTTCCCCGCTTATACCATGCCCTCCATGGAGCATCAACACACTGCAATGGATGAAATGTTATTGGATAGGTTCCTATCATTCTTTGATGCAGCTCATCATATTTATTGTCAATTATTGCAGATATCACCTTGTATTTCTGTATTGCCAAAACTATCTCATGATCTGTAATTACTTGTATAAGCATTAGCCCATCTCTATTCCCATAACCTCCTGCAGAAGACTTGAACTTATAAGTAACAGTGTATGTTGGAGGCAATGCTTCAGAATCTTCATAGCTTACAAACTCTAGTTCTGATCCATCAAACATGTATGTAGGAGCTTTCTTAATCCATGTTTCAGCCAATGATTTGAGTTCTGGCTCCGGAATAACATAAATAGAATCCAATAATGATTGCATTGCTCTTGCCAATACCTTAACATCATCAGGGAGATATTCTTCTACATAAGGCTCTAATGATACTGTCCTGGGAATATTATCTTTTGTTAATGTGATCTTTGCTGATGGCGCATCTGCTATTGCTACATCATCAGGCAGAGTATATGTATCTTTCAGCAGCTGGAAATTGCTGAATTTCTGGACTAATTCATTGTAAACATCAGGATCTATCCTCTTGACCACCTGGGCTATAAGCTTATCCTCTCTATATGCAACATAGTTTATTGTCTCATTGTCCACAAGGATCACTCTTCTTGTATCATCTATCCTAAAACCGCCGTATTCCTCAAACCTTATGACTGTTGTTGAACTCTTCTTTTCTGCACAACCTGCCATTAACATTGTTGTAATCAATAATAATACCATAAATATCTTCTTCATATTAATCCACCATATCTTAGGAATTTTTTCTCATATAAATAGGTTTTGAAAATTCAGATGTCAAGAACCGCCGGTCAAATGCACAAAATCACAGATTTTGGCACGCTGAAAATGTCTTCATTTTCATCGGACCNNAGTGGTATTTCTGACGTATAAAAACAAAAACATTAAAAAGTCTTAATCAAAATGACATAACATGAATAATGCAACCCTTGTGCTTTTAGGGATAAGCATAATACTATTTATAGGTTTTGTAGGGGAGTGGATTTTTAAAAAAACCAAGATTCCAGATATATTGATATTGATTATCATAGGGTTTGTTATAGGGCCTTTTGGGCTTAAATATGTGAATCCGACAAATATTGCCAGCTACGCCCCGATTTTTACAACGTTTGCATTACTTTTTCTCTTATATGACGGGGCGTTTAATATTGACATAAAATCATTGGCTAAGGGCGCTTTGCCAAGCTTAAAAGTCACTATTTTTAATTTTATCCTATCGGCCTTTTTTATATCCTTGATTATGACAATTATTGGATACGGCATATTATTATCCATCCTTACAGGATTCATTCTCGGAGGTATAAGTTCTGCTTTTGTTATTCCGCTGCTTAAACAGCTCAACCCTAAACCGAAAACTTATTCTGTATTGATGCTCGAGTCTGCAATAACAGATGTGTTATGTATTGTTTTTGCATTTGCAATACTGGAGATAATCACACTGCAAAGCTTTAATCTTTTTGATATCCTGAAAAATATTATCTCTTTGTTCTTGGTTGCAGGAATTACGGGTGGAATTGCGGGTTTGATATGGATAGCTATAGTTGCAACCTTATTCAGGGAACAAAAACCTTATATGATCACAATAGCGTATCTCATCTTATTGTATGTAATCACTGAATTCATCGGTGGAAATGGCGCTATTGCCACATTATTTTTTGGGCTGATATTGAAGAACTCGAGAAGAATAACACAATACATCACTAACTCTTTGAATACAAGACCAAAATATGTTATAAACGCCATAACTCCGTCAGAAAAATTCTTTAATGATCAATTAAGCTTCTTCTTGAAGATATTCTTCTTCGTATATATAGGAATGCTTTTTGATATATCGGATATAACGATACTTATACTAGGATTTTCGATCTCTGTGACAATCATGATAGCAAGAAGATTCACCAAGCTGGTAACGGCAGAATTTGATACGCAGGATCAGAACCTCATCAGCAGCATTTTTGCAAGAGGACTGGCTGCTGCCGCGATTGCCCAAGTCGTATTATCGTCAGGGATCGAAGGTGCAGAGGGTGTTGTTGCAATTACTTATTCCGTAATTGTTTTTAGCATAATCTTAAGCAGCATAAGCATATTTGTTTCTGTCAGGAAAAAAGGATAATAATAAATTTATAAATTCTAAGTATTTACTTTGTTTGTGCGCGATGAAGTTGTGAACACCCGATGATTCCTGCAGTGCAGGAAAATGATTGACGGAAGTAACTGCCGAGCGCACACTTAATAGTTTACTTCTCGATAATAATGACAAATTTTATAAATAAAGATTTTGT
>DUIB01000035.1 GCA_013330595.1 Candidatus Woesearchaeota archaeon
AAAATGCTTCGCATTAAGTGCTTGACTGATTGATGATATTTTTCTCTTGCTGATATTCTTTAGAATATTTAATTGGCCTGAAAGTTCTGTATAATCCATCACCAAAAATACCTATTTCTACTCCTACAACCACAATGGGTATTACAGAATTTGCTGCTAAAACAATTGCTCCGCCAGGTCCGTGCGATAAGATATATCTTACTAATCCGCTTGTATACTTTATGATCTCAGGGTACTGACTTAGCTTTCTGAAGCAGTGTTACCATCTTCGACTTGAAAACTACGTTTTCAAGATTGAGCGGACAATGAGAATTAATTCTCATTTCCGAGATGGTAGCACTTCACTTAGCTAAGTCAATACATCTCAGGACTATATTCATATGCTATATAGCCTATTGCTCCTGTTACTGCTATCTCAGCCAATCCCGCAGAAACATTTTTTGCTACAGTCTCCAAATTATTCTTTGTTTTTTCGCTGAACATAATTTAGTTAAGAAGACTTTGTTTATAAATTTTATTTTCTTATTTACTTTAAAGTAATAAGATATTCATTTCTTCTCTATCCTCTTCTTTCCGTTCATGTAATGTTGAAGGGCTTTTGGGATGTTGATTGATCCATCTGCATTCTGGTGATTCTCTAGAATGGCAACTATCGCTCTTGATGTTGCTATTGCGGTATTGTTCAATGTGTGGCAGAGGAATTTTTCTCCTGATTTTGTCTGATACTTGATGTTTAATCTTCTTGCTTGTGCATCAGTAAGATTAGAGCACGAAGCAACTTCAAAATATTCCTTTTTTCTAGGGGACCATGCTTCAAGGTCAGCTGATTTTGATTTGAGGTCAGCTAAATCTCCCGAGCATATCTCAAGCACTCTTATTGGCAATTCTAGCCCTGTGAATATTCCCTTAACATTATCAATCATTTCATCATAATACTTGTAAGAATCCTCTGGCTTGCATATTACTGCCATTTCAACCTTATTGAATTGATGTGTTCGGAAAAATCCTTTTTCATCTATTCCATGGCTTCCTATCTCTTTTCTAAAACATTGGCTGAAACCGACTAATTTTATAGGAAGATCCTCTTCTTTTACTGTCTTNNAATTCAAAATCAACAACTCCATCACAAATTTCCTTTTTAATCATCAATGGAGGCTCAATTAAAGTATATCCTTTTCCAGTCATATAATCTATTCCATATCTTATCATTGATTGATTTAATAATGCTAGATCTCCTTTCATATAAAAGAATCCTGTTCCTGAGGTTTTTGCTGAGCTCTCAAAATCAGCAATATCCAATGATTCTGCAAGCTCTGCATGATTCTTAACTTCAAAATCTTGCATTTTATAATGTCCAAGCCTTTCAATTTCCACATTCTCTGTAGAATCTTTTCCAAGAGGAACAGATCCATGAATAATATTCGGGATCTGCATCATATTGCTCTTTAGCTTTTCTTCTATGCTTTCCTGGATATCTTCAAGATGATTTATCTTTTCAGGAATGCCTTTTGCTTCTTCTAATAATGCTTTAATGTCTTTTTTCTCTTTTTTCAGCTTATTTATCTCTTCGCTAATAACATTTCTCCTATGCCGCAATTGCTCTGCAGAAGTCTTAAGCTCTTTTATCTGCCTGTCAAATTCAAGCACTTCATCAACCATCTTTAATTTATGATTCTGGAATTTCTTCTTTATGTTTTCCTTTACAAGTTCAGGATTCTCTCTGATAAGCTTAATGTCAATCATATTAAGAGAATAAATCACATATATTTAAAGTTGACTAAAACAGAAAACTATATAAACATTGATAGTGATATTTATTCAAAAAGGGGTGCTGAATGGATGAATCTGATGATTCTGATGACTATGAATTAATGCCAAAAAGGGAGCTTATGCATCTTAGGCAAGAGATCTCTGCACTTAAAAGAAACCCTTATGCAGAATCCGATAAAGGAAGAGATCTTCAAGAGTCAATGGATAGGCTTAACAATGCCATAAACAAATTAATTTCTATATTGGAGGATGCACAGCAAGACATCATTGACGAATACCAGGCATCAAAGCCCTTGGAAAAGCTTAATCAAATACTTGACCAGAATGAGACAATTGCAAAAGCATTAATCAATGTGAATGAAAAAATGTCAGGAGGACCAATTGTTGCAGACAGGCCTCAGATTCCCCGACCTGCTGAAAATCTCAGCAGTATTCCAAGTAATTTCCAGAATATGAGTCCGCCTCCGAAAAGCTTTCAACAACCAATGACTCCTCAGAATTTCAATCAACCTCCAGTACAAACATTCAATCAACCAGCATTTCAACCAATGAACAATTTCAATCAGCCAATGAGTCCGCCGGATTTTTCCACTCTTCCACCTCTTGATTCGCTTGATAATCTTCCTCCATTAGATGTGCAAAAGAAAAAGAAATTTCTAGGAGTAATATGATACAATTAACAAAAGACTTGTTTGCAAGGCTTGTGATATCTGCAAAGAAATTCAGAAAAATCACTCCAAGTGTCGTAAATGTTCAGACAAAGAATTATGCCCCTGTTAAAAGAGTAAATATCCAAAAGCCTATTGGGCAGACAATTGAAGAAATGGTTGAGAATTCTGAGATAAAGGCATTGAAGAAAGAGCTTGATAATGCAGAGGAAATATTCTTTAAACTAAAACAAAAAGGAGAAAATCTTGATTTCCTATACAGAGTAGAGAATAAATTATTGCAATTAAGGAAAATGATAGACGAGAAAAGCTATTATTAGAGATCTCTTCCCATTACTGTTTTCCTGTTGTTGGCTTCTGCTCTTTTTACAGCTTCCTGAACCATCTGCCTTACTTTAACATTCAGCACATCTGAGAATTCTGCTGATACATTATATGTTCCGGTCAGTTCCTTGATCTTTGACTTTACAATTATCCAGTCTGAAGTCATATGATCACCTCAATAAATATTGAATCATTGATATTATTTAAATCTTGTCTAAAAGATCATGAATAAATAGTTACTCTTAAGTGATTACAAACCGAAAAGTTTATAAATGAGTTACAACATTTCATATTAATAAGATTAAAGAGGGGGTAATAATATGACAATAGGGGATATAGCATCAAAATTATGGAATAATGTAGGTAAACCAGCAGCAGTACTAACTGTGATTGCAGGAGTTGCAGGATCTATCCTATACAAAATATACTGGGGAAAACATGATGTATCAGAAGAATATGTAGGATTTCCTAAAAATTTTGAACCAAAAAGTGTACAAATAGAATCACCACATTACGGAACTGTTCAGAACGACATAACTTATGTTCAAATGCTTCCTGATGAGGCTTATAAAATATATAATATCAATGATTCTACAATAGCATTTGAAGGTAATTTCAAATATAAGATAAGATCAGGTAGCGCTTGCAATGAAGGATATGGTGAAGATATAAGGCAAGGAAGAGTAGAAGGTATTGATAAAAAATAATTTTTTTTATCTATGCGTAAACCAGAACTTATATAATTTCTTTCCTTTATGATCTTCTATTGCATCAACTCGGCAGAATCCGAAGCGCTCGAATTGGATCACTTCATTGACTTTTAATTGCCTGATGTTGTGCTCTGCAACCCCTTTTATTGTTGTTGCATCGTCCATTAATATCTCAATATCAGTATTTCCATACGCTGGAAGGAAATGCATTATCTTTTTTCCTTCTGACTTGAATTTATCATAATCCAAAGAATCGAATTCAAATACACCATTTATCTTCCTAAAATTCAGGCAATCCATGAATCTATATAACTCGTTATCTTTCAATTCCTTTAGATCGCTCTTCAATATAAAAAACTCATTCTCGACTTCCAGCTCCCTGAATCCATATTCATCATTATTTGGATGAAGCCTTATCTGAATATTCTGATGAGGAGCATTATGGATAATTATTTTTTCATAATCATACATCATGAAAAATCTTTTTGCGGTCTTATCCAATATCCTTTTATTCTGTATTATCAGATCATCCCATGTCAATGTTGATTCTGATTTTGTTATGCCTGTCGATATGATAAAATTCTTTATTGCCTCTGGCAAAAATCCTCTTCTCCTCAATGCAACAATAGTCGGAAGCCTCGGATCATCCCAGCCTATCATCTCTCCATTCTGGATTTTCTCTCTAATGATTCTTCCCTGGCTTACAACTCCTTCGAGATTAAATCTTGCTAATTCATAGGTGCAGGTTATGTTTATTCCAAGGATTTTCTGTATATATCTCTGCAATTCTGTACGCAATTCAAATTCTTTAGATCTTATCCTGTATGTTATCTCAAAGTATCCGTCCATTATTGCATTCTGGAAATCATAATTTGGCCAGACAGAATATTTATTTCCATGACGTGCATGTGGTGTTTTTATTATCCTGAAAATTATCGGATCGCGCATGACGGTGTTTTTGTGTTCTAAATCAATCTTTAATCTTAAAGTTGCTTTGCCTTCTTCATAAGATGGAAATTCTTTCCAATAATTTAGATTTTCCTCAATAGAATGCGATCGGTGTTTGCATGCAGTCATCTCCTCTCTTGATTTTTTCAATTCATCAGCGTCACAAAAACACATATATGCATTTCCATCCTTTATTGTTTTTATTGCAAATTCATAAAAAAGCTCCATATGATCCGAAGCATACATCAATTCATCCCACACAGCACCTAACCATTTTAGATTTTCTTGAATGACATCATAGAATTCTGCTTTTACAAGAGTAGGATTAGTATCTTCAAATCTCAATACAAATGTTCCATTGTATTGTTTTGCAAGAAGATAATTCAGTAATGCTGCTTTTGCATGTCCTATATGAGGGTATTTTTCAGGCCCGGGAGGATAACCTGTCTTAACTCTATCTCCTGATTTAATATTAAGAAATGCAAAAATATTTCTCTCTTCTTTCTCTTTTTTTTCTAATAATTCAGGATAATCCTTTTCAATCTCTTCTCTAATCTTTTCTATCGGCAGATCATTGATTTCTGGAAGCAATTCATTTACTTCAAAAGTCATTGTCTTCATATATTGCTTGACTTCAGGCAATTCTCCAATGACTTTTCCAACAACAGCTCCAGCAGATGCTTTTCCATTAAACTTTAATGCATTGTCAAGAGCATACTTCCTGATTACCTTCTTTAACGTGTTTATGTCCATAGATTAATAGAATAAGAGAAGGTTTATAAATTTTGTTCAACAATTTTTGCTACACTCATAACATCATCAATGCTCTTAAATCCTTCTGGAAACATATTGGCATAAATGTTCGTCTTTTTTATTCTATTGTAGCTTTCTATAAATTTCGGGTTCCTGTTTCCCTGTAAATATTTATGATATAATTTAGAATATTCTTCTCCTATAATTGCTTTCCATACAATATTTAATTTATTCTGTTCATCTTTTGAATATGGCTTATCTTTTAAGAAATCTTTATCTTTTTCTATTTTTCCAGCTTCTATATCTCTTGCTATTTTCAAAATATTTTTATATCCGGAGAAAAATCTTTGGCTATAACAATATGTTCCGGCAACATAATTATTTGTATGATATCTATCTATCCACATTTGTATCACATCATTCATGGCGTGGGATACCTTCTTGCTCATACCCGATATTGGCTCATAATGGAGATTCGGAGCAAGCTCAGGCTCTGTAAATAATCTCTTAACAGTCCTTTCAGGAGCATATGCATAGGGCGATCCTCTTGCGAGCTTGAACCATGTAGGTTTAACTGTGAAGGTACAGTTCTTTGTATCTTCAAGAAAAGGCAGCAATAGCATAGATTCTTCGATTGTCTCTCCAGGATTTCCTACCAAAAGAAAAACATGATTCATAATTTCTGCATCATGAGTATTCTTTAATATTTTTTTTATGTCGTAATTATCTGTGCCTTTTCTCATATTTTGTAGGTTTCTTACAGATAAGGATTCCACGCCAAACTGGAGAAAATCACATCCTGCTTTTGAAATTATATCACAGAATTCTTTATCTAAATACTCTTTTTCTACTCTAGCATATGCTGTCCATCTTATGTCTAAATTTTTTTCTATCAATCTTTTGGAAATCTCTGCCATATCTTTAGCAAAAAAAGTCTCATCTGTAAAATTAAAATATCTGTAACCTTGATCAGTCATCTTCTTTAAATCTTTGATAATGTCATCATATCCTTTTAATCTTTTAGCAAATATTGCTGGTTTGTCTTTTGTTCTCATAGAAAAACTATCATATCCATCCATTATTGCACAGAATTTGCATACTCCGAAGTTGCATCCTCTCTGGAAATTGTATGCAGGAACAGGTTCAGGAGTCCAAGACAATAAACCTTTAGGATTAGGTATAGGAAAATTTTCGGCTTTTGTTATTGTGTGAAAATCGTTGAATTTAGTAATATCATTATACCAAATGATCTTATCTATAGTGTCTATAGGATCATTATTAATTAGTTTGTAGAATGCTTCATCCCCCTCTAAAAATACCAAATAATCTAAATGTGTGAATAATCTTTTAACAGAATCAGAATTGTTTTTGAATACTTCCCTAGATCTGCTTATGAAATTGCCTCCAACAATGACTTTTATATTTGGAAAATCTTTCTTGATTTTATCTGCAATTAAAAATCCGGGTATGGATTGTTTTCTGTCTGTTATTCCTATACCCATAAATTTTAACCCTTCATCATCATATTTTCTAATTTCAGGGATTAATTCGTTTTCAAAATATTCATTAAATATATTATCATTAGGACTCTGCAACGCAGTAATAATGCCTTCTATGCTTTGAGATTCATATTTTGGAATGTATGTTACAGTATTTCTTCTTAAACCGAACTTTTCTCCCTTAACTAGATCCGCAATTCTTTCAATATTATCTTTTGCTTTCTCGAATTCCAGAAAATTCTTAGGAAGATAGTTTTCAATATTTTTTAGAATGTTGATACTTTCTTGGACAAATGGATCGATCTTTTTCAAAACATATTCAATTGCATTAATATTAGCATCAATAATTTCTATATTTTTTCCTCTCTGCTCACAATATCCCTTGATTGCTGAAATTCCTGGCTGAAGCTCAGTAGGAACATAAGGTGGAGGAAATATGAGGAGTGCATCAAATGGGTTCATTTTCTAGTTTTTTCAACTCCTTTTCTGCTCTTATTTTATCATGTATCAAAAAAAGATCGGGCCCGAAAGATTCGATAATTTGATTTGTCATATAAAGATCATGATTGGTAATTTTGATATCGAACTTTCTACTTAAAGATCTATATTTTAGATTACGAGCAGAATCTTCTTTGAAGTATGTCTTACACAACCAACGACATTCTTCTAGGTCATCTCCTGCTGCAAAGTGGATATTTTCGGCCCATTCTTTACTTGGGTTATACGGCGGATCCAGACTTTTTGATCGTACCGATTCTCTTTCATAGTCGTCTTCTGCAATCAGAAAATATGCTTCTGCTCTTTGAATGCGAATATCGAAAGCTTGCAGTATTGATTCTCGCTTATATAATGCAGCGGTGCAATGCTTTATTGAACGAACATATAACCCCAAATCATAGCACCTTTTTCCTCTTTCTATTAATTCTTTTGCAGTCTTATTTTTGAAATAATCATTAAGTTTTTGATTTGTATAATTATTCTTTTCTGCAATTATAGTGATAACAACATCCACTCTATCATCGAGTTGAAATTTTCTTATTGCTTCTGATCCTCCAAGCCTCGCATATGTTTTGCTTTTTTCTGTAAGTGTTTTATTTTTCATAATAGCCTCTTTCTTATTTTATTACTATTATGTAGTGATATATTATATATAAAATATTCTATTATTATTTTTATCAAAATAACAATATTTATATATTATTTGTAATAAAGAGATTAATAATGTACCAATTAGATGTCAAGGATAGGAAGATACTCTCGCAATTAGATATAAATGCGCGTCAATCCAATGCAGAGATTGGAAAGAAAGTCAGATTGTCAAAAGAGGTTGTGAAATATAGAATAGATAATTTGATCAATAATGGTGTAATAATTAGATTTCATACTGTGATCAATTATTTTAAATTAGGAGTGCAGAAGCATAAGTTATATCTTCAATTGCAGAATGTGGATGATGAAAAGATCGAGGAAATAGTAAACTATTTCCATAATCATAAGAAGACAGAGTGGCTTGTCCAAACAACAGGGAAATGGGACATGATAATAGGATTTCTAGTCAATAATATAAATGAACTAGATGATGAGATAACTATCTTCATGAACAAATACCATAATTATATAAGAAATAAGGCAATAACAATCACGCTCAATTTAGTGCATCATGTCAGAGAATATCTCTCTCCTGAAAAACAAGGTAAATATGAAACAGTGTATCACACCACAAAAGACAAGAAAGAAGCAATAGATGATCTTGATACAGAATTATTAAGACTGCTTGCAAATAATGCAAGAATGCAAGTTACAGAGATTGCCAAAAGACTTAAAACTACTGCAAGGATAATTCAATATAGGATACGTCAATTAGAGCAGAAAGAAATAATACTCGCATACAAATTACATCTTGATCCAAGAGCAATAGGAAACATATTCTGCAAAGCAATATTTACGATGTCAAGCATGACAAAAGACCAATTAGATAAATTCATCTCATATTCTTCAGGAATCAAAGAGGCTGTATGGCCACAAAAGGTAATAGGAAACTGGGATTTTGAACTTGATTTGGAAGTTGAGGATTATGAAGCATTCCAGAGGATATTATCTGATATAAAAAACCACTTTTCAAATATCATTCAACAGACAGAATTCTGCATAACAAGCAAAGAATATAAATTAGACTTATTCCCAAACGCTTATCCAACATATAATTAGCCGATTATTTTTGAGAAGTTATTTCTTAGGATACAATTTAGGATCCAGACTGAATGTTGATATGTGTTCATCGCTTAATCCGCCTTTTCTTAGGTTTTCGATGAGTTTCTCATCACTGACATTTAGAGCTCTTGCCTTATTAATATAATCCCATACTTGATGCCTTTGGGCTTCAGATAGATTGCCTTTTATCGGCTTTATATTAATTTCCTTTTTCTTGAATTTGAATGATCCAATAGACAATGCACCAGCACTTGCGAGCATTACAATTACTGCAATAATTATTATTAATGGTGTGGCAAATACAGTGGTTTTCTTCACTATCTTTTCAGGATTCACGACTATTACTGTTTTTGGAAGCTCAGAAGAATTTGATACAACCATAGATGAAGGACCACTATCTGCTGTCTCAAATCTTATCGCTATGGCAAAAAAGCTAAAACCCGGAGTTATTGCCTCGTATAGTATTGAGTCATTAGTTATATTTAGTATTGACGTATCAAGCTCACTCCAATTCTTATCTTTCAACCTTAAGAGAATAATATCATTCTCACTAACTCCCTGCTCCTTCAACCAATTTTTCTTAACAATGAAGATAATTGAAGCATTCTTTAGTTGAGTATCTTCTATGCTCTTTTGAATTTGAAGATATTTATATACCTTAGATTTAGATTGAGTAATAGGAGTTGTCGGATTATAATCATAGGATGTAACACTTAACTCAACATTTTTTAGGGCAGATTCTGTTGTAATAACTATGTTGCTTACAGGAATTTCTTCATTTTGCAATACAAAATTCTTCGGAGTATTTGCCTCTACTTCCTCTATTGTAATGCTCTCAATGATTGGCTCAGGAGTTTCTTCTTCTTCAGGTTCAATTTCATCGCTCGGAGCAATTACATTGCTAGGAACATAATCTGAATTGCTTCCGCCAGATGATCCCGAACTTTCTTCTCTTGTTGTTGCTGGCCCATAATCTGTCCCATAACCTGTCCATTTAGATGCCCATGTTAAGGAACTAAGAGGATAATCATCACCAGAATCACCCCAACCATCATTATTAGAATCATAAATATTTTTAGAAGTAATATTAAAATAATAATTACCCTGAGCAACACCACCAACAGAAGTATTATAAAAATTAGAACCATTTGAGTCTTGGACATAATATCCTGTTGTTTGTGTAAAATTGTTCCAAAACAATTTATTTCCAGAACTCAAATATAATTTTATTAAATCTGTTAAATTATTGTTTGATATTAATGTATTAGATATAATATTATTGTTAGAAGATCCATTCATAAATACAGGCGTACTTGTACCGGAGCGTAATGTTGATGAGGTTATATTATTGCCAGAACTGGCAATCAATCGTAAACCATTACTTGAGCTTGAAGCTCCCGAAGAGTTTACTATTATATTATTGTTTGACGTATATACATATATCCCATAACCTGAAGTAGAGGTACCTGTCGAATTAATAATTCTATTATTGTGAGAGTTATACCATGCATAAATACCGTTGCCTGTATTAGACGTTCCAGTTGATGAATCAATCGCAGTATTTGAACTAGTATAGATATAAATGCTATGCAATCCTGCTGTTCCTGATGAATTTATGAGAGAATTATCATCACTAAGTTCAAATATGACTCCTGACCATAAAGGGGATGCCCATGTTACGTTAATTAAATTATTGTAATGAGAGTTAGATGCAATGAGAAAGGCATTGCCATACCCTGTAGAGCTTGAATTAGTATTTATTATATTAGTATAATTTGCACTGTAAAGTGATATGCTTCCAGATGCTGTACCTGTTGCTGTTACAGATGAAATAGTGTTCCCAATCGAGTTAATAATTTGTATTCCCCTAGGACCACTTACTTGAACTATGCTTCGTACATTTTCAATATTATTATTTGAGCCGTATCTTAAATAAATGGTTCCACCACTACCGTGCTGTGAACTTACATTTGAATCCTTTATATTGCCATTAGTTGCTCCATTAAAATATACCGCATACTGAAAAGTATTTATGTCACAATTGACGATGGTGGTGTTATATGTAGTTGAATATATACCATAAGTATTTACTGAGTTATTCCCTCTTATTGAAAACCCATCACAATCAATAGTAACATTCTCTACAGAAACATTAAAACAAGTAGAACCATTTATACTAACATTCTCAGTCAACGTATAAACAGTATTAGCCTCAAGAACAGTGCTGCAATTCACAAGCTCTTTATCTGTAGCTGGCCCATAATCTGTCCCATAACC
>DUIB01000015.1 GCA_013330595.1 Candidatus Woesearchaeota archaeon
AAAGATAAAAATATAAAAAAATTATTTCGCAACATGCCTTATTGTCATGTCAACTTCATTATGCTGAAGATACCTGTATGTCGTCTCTATATCTATAGGGACCTCGAATATGCTGTCAATGCTGCTGACATCTATGCTGCAATATAATGAATACTGCGCGGTTCCTGTCCCGTCTCCTAGCCTTATGTAGCCTTCATTCTTGCCATTTCCATCAGATAATCCAGAACATTCAGGAGTAACATCTCTTCCACCAATCTTTACAGGCTTAACTAGGACCTTTACTTTTCCTCTCTTAATATTTGTAACAGAATCATCGCACTCTGCTTCTCTAGGATCAAAGAAAGCATCACCTGTTCCCTTATGTGATAACACTAAAGTAATCCCTAACTTTTCTGATCCTCCAAAAGTCTCTTTTAATGATGATACTTCAATTGGGGCTCCTGAATTCTGAGGGCTTTTTTCGCCTTCAACATCACATATCTTCTGATTTCCAACCATTAATTGGGGGTCCTTCTTTATACAAAGCTGTGCTGTTGTTTTTGTGGTATAAATATAGCATGTATCTGCCCATACTTTTTGTATGATATTTCCTTGAATCACAGGGGCATATTTCAATTCACCAAAATCGACCTGAACTCTTCCACCTTCAAGTACTGTCCCATCAAACTGCCTTTTAGCTCCTCTTATATCTTCTGGAAAAGGCTTCTTGAAATCATTAGTGCCACCATAAGCTCCAGGATCTAATCCTAGTATTTTGACATATCCCTCATTAGCCTTAATATCATCTTCACCAATATTCTTCAGATCAACAACAATTGCAAATCCTGATTGTCCTCCATCAAATGTCTCTGGTGGGGGGCTTCCCTGAAGAAATGCTGTTTCCAAACCTTTATTTCCCCCAATAAATGTCTGGCCCGAAGTAGTGGTTGGACCACAACCAGAAATTACTAATCCTGCAAGCAATAATACAAAGATTAAAATCTTTTTCATGATATCACCTTATTTTATTTATTTTAATTGAATTTAAATCTGCCTTACTGTTATTTCTTTATAAATATTTTTCTGATAACCATAATCTAGCTCAATCTCAAGAGGAGCATTATGTGCAGATTCAGCACCTTCTGTTATTGCAGTGCAGCTGATCTGACCATTTCCTGCTTGATCAAGCCTGACCCAATAATCAGGGCTGCAAACAAGCTGTTGTCCTGATAATGCAATTCTTCTCACAAACACAACATTCTTATCAGTCTCTTTTACTAATGCCCCTGATTCTGGATTGCATTTCCATAAGTTCCTTAAATCATAGATATCATCTAATGCATTCTTTTTATTGTGATGAATATAAATAATGAATACCACCTTATTTGTTGTAGCTCTCTGCTCAACTCTCGTTACAGTTATTGGAGCTCCCTGGCCTCCTGACATCGATACATCTCTTGCAATACAGGCTTTTTTAGATTGGCTGTTTGGCCTTGGATCAACACAAATGTTTGCAGTTGCCCTTGTTGAATAAGAATAACAAGCAGTTACCATAAGATTTTGCCTAAAGTTTTCTAAAGATTGCGGCAAGGCATAAAAATATGCAGGGAATTCATAAACCTCTAAACCCCCTCCCGGAGTCTCTGGAGTATCTCCTTCAAGTGCAATAACAGAATTCCATCCCCAATAATCATTAAGCATATTAAATACTTCATCACAAGCAAGCACACCAATAAGCCTGCTTAATAAGTCTATACGAACATTCATGCTAACAACCTTGCCATCTTGCATAAAAACTCCTGCACCATAAAAGTTGCCATCAGGAGCCTGCCAACCGACATTTGCTCTAATATCAGGATTTCTTCCACTCAATCCAACAAAAACCCCCCCAATAACTAACTGACCGTTTTTATAATCATATGATCCTGTGTTAGCATCAGGAAGCTTTCCTCCTGATATTTGCACAAAATTTGGATCAAAACCCTGAATGTATAAAGCCCCACAGGCTAATGATGATCCTTTGTTTTGAATCCGTACAACTATTGGCAACTCATTGTCTGCAGCGTCTGTTGAATCAAAATAGAATATGTTCGGCGGACTATTATCAATAAGCCTTATGTCAAGACTATCATAGCCCTGATAGTATTTTACATTTTTATTCCCGCCATATCCTGGACCTGTTGAGCATCCTGCAACAACTATTAACACTGCAAGAATGCCTATTAAATAAAAATATTTTTTCATTCTCTTAAACCTAATATTTTTAGTATATAAAGATTGTGATTTTATGTATTGACTTAGCTAAGTGAAGTGCTACCATCTCGGAAATGAGAATTAATTCTCATTGTCCGCTCGATCTTGAAAACGTAGTTTTCAAGTCGAAGATGGTAACACTGCTTCAGAAAGCTAAGTCAATACGATTTTACGCTATGTGATATTATATAATTATTGTTTCTTAGGTAGGCAGCAGACCCAATTATCGCCTTTATCGCACTGATTAGTTTTCTTAGTGCTTAAATCGCAATTAGTGATGTTCATGCACGTATAATTCAAATTGCCAAATTTATTAGTGCATAAAGTCTCATTCAGCATACACCTATTATTCTTACAAACATTATGATCGCCGCAAACATCTCCGTCTTTTTTGTCTCTGCATTCATTGACTGAGCAGCAATAGCTAGTGCCTGAGCAATATCCGAATATGCATTGATGATCCTTGCTTAGTGCGGCGCATTTCTGCTTATTGCAAGTGCATCCAAAACTTGAATCAAATGCATCTCCGGGCTTTAAATTATCGTCACAATCCTTGAATTTCGGATCAATTGCACAAATCTCACATAGCTGTTTGCAGCTCCCATTATATGGCCTCTCATAATATCCGCATTCATCAAGACTCCTTATATCGACCTGATTTATTCTCTTAAGCTCCATCTCAACTGTCTTTGTATCCACGTAAATATAATCAAGCCTTACTCTCAAGACTGTTATGTAATTATTTTTGTTTCTCTTGAATTGACTTAATTGATCATCTGAAACATAACATCTTACTATGTTTTCAGAATCTCCAAGCCTTAATTCAGCAGGATTGCAAACCAGTTTGGTGTTATTGGATATCCATGCATTTACAGATACACGATTAAGATTGTTTGCATTCCTTGCAATATTTTCTCCGCTGCAAATATCTGACTTGCCAGTATTATTTATTACATAACCTTTTCCTCTATTCTCAACATAAATCCTGTAAAGTGGCCTGACATTTTCTCCGACAATCAGCATTTCTGGAACAATCTTTGTTATTGTAACAGGACTTCCCTGGCCTGCAGAGCTTGAATAATCCTTAATCTTACAAGGTGCTGCTGCAACATCAACAGCTCTTGTCCGGGTGTCAATACATGTTTCAGTGCTTAATTCTGTCCTGTAAGGATAACACAGATTAAAATTGATCTTAGTATCAACACTCCTCATGAGAATATCAAAATCCTTGACCTCAAACAAGAATTCATAATATTCCTGATCTCCTAATGGATAGGCTATTGATCGGGCATTCAGCTTGATTTTTGAAAATTCCATATCTTTACTGTCTTTTGAGATAGTATAGTAATAATCATCATAATTGACACTTAAGATTCCTGAATTATTCTCGCCAACAGTATATGTTCCAAGATTATTCAATGTGAGGGCTATGCCAAAGATTTCTCCCTCATAAGCAGATTTAGGATTTGACTTGAGAAAATTAGCCTCTAGCCCTTGAAAGCCCTGAAAATAAGTCTTAACACTGCCTGATCCAGCACATCCCGTAATAAATAGTACAAGCAAAAATATTCCTGATAATTTAATTATTTCATGAAGTTGCATAGTCTTCCTCTACATAAAGATAAGTTGTTTGTTCAACAACATATTCATAAACCACTTTTGCATTAAATGTCCTTCTTGCAACAATATCATTTCTGAAAAGCTCTGAAGGATTTTCCATTTGCATCCTACAATTTACTGAATCAAATGTTTCCTTGACATTATTTACATCAATACTGAAATAATATCTCTTTCTTCCATCAACCGTATCAAATTCTTTAGTCTGGTTCCTATTGCATTGTGTTAAATCAATTCCTGGCGGAACTTCAAGAACATAATTCAATCCTCGTGTCAATTTTCCCTGAGTCCATCCATTAGTAAGACTTACGCCAAAAGGATAATTTCCCACTTTCTTGTTTTTTCCAGAAATGCTCACTCTTAAAGGCTGATGCAATGAAGGCATTCCTACTTGAACAGGGCCTCCAGTATATATTGCCTTTGCGTATTCATCGTTAATGCCTAGATCTTTATATAATTCGGGCCTGGTGCTTTCATCAACAAAGCTGTATTCAATCCTTGCATCTGTCTCGAATTCAAATGAACCAGTCATCTTGATATGATGATTGCCTTTAGGAAGAGATCCCAGATCACAATCAACAAGATTCTCATCATCATTTATAATTGTTATTACTTCAGGATATGTTACTCCTGTCTTGCCATCAACAACAAAGCATTTGGTTCTTACAGTTATCTCGCCCACAAGATTAGTCGCTCTTATCTTTGCCTGGGCAAAAATATCAGAGCTAGTATAATAGTTCTTTTCAATAGCCTTAAAATTCTCTATGTATATTCCGCGTTGCCCTTCTGCTTCGCCTGCATAAGGTTGGCCTGTTGCGCTAGCAATAGCCATATTCCAAGATTTTTCTACTGATTTTAAAGTGTTCTCTACAGTCTTAACAACAGAATCTCCAAATAATACGATCATTCCCCCAGGATCTGTAATGGTCTTTCCACCTTGTTTTACACTATCTTGGAAAAAAGGTGATTGAAGCAATAACAGCACCAAGAACACACACCATAAGAATGTATAGATTTTAAGAACTCTGTTGCCTAATGTATGATCAGGATATTTGAACATTAAATAAAGAACAACAGGAGGCAAAAGCAGTATTGCTCCAGAAATGTCAATCATCCACTGAAAAGAGATGCTGTCTGGAAGTATTTTTGTAAGCATAGGCAAACCATACGCGAGACCTATTGCAATAAACAGTCCGGCAATTTCTGAATCAAATATTTTCCTGTCAGAAAACCATGAGATAAATTCTGCAAAGACAATCATTGATATATAGAAAAGCCAAACAATAAATCCCCAAGGCCTAGGATATGATGAGAATGCATCAAAAACATGAGCAAGGATTGCAAGAATAACAATAGCAGTCAATCCATGATAGGCCCATCTGCTTCTAGCATCTTCACTCGGGCCTTTTCTTAAATCTCTAATGCGATCCATGAATTTTCTGTTATTCTTTTGTGAATTGTCAATTGCCTTGCTTTCTTTATCGGCAAGCTTTTCTTCTTTTTTCTCCAGTGTGTTATTACTTTTAGAATTAGTTCCTGAATTGTTACCCAATTCGCTTTTTATTTTTTCATCTGCTTTCTTTTTCGCAGCTTCGAATATTGCATTAGCTTTTGCATCCCTAAAACCTTGCACAGGATGCAACACTGATTGCTTAATATCTGCAAATTTATTAGACGCGGCTTCTTTCATAGAATTTTTTTTAAAGGCAAAATTACCTACCTTTTCACCAAGCCACTTTATCAAGTTAGCTCACCTTTATGAGCTCTACCTTTAATTGCGCAATCTCAACATCCTCTCTCGGGATGATCTCGATGCTATTGGTTCCAGATCGTACGTAATCATCAATGTTTTTCTTAAACTCAAGATCTTTTGTGTCAATTGAGATCTTGCGGCCATTAATATTTATATCAACTCTTTTTCTGTCCTCATCATTTGTGAATGTAACAACAAGCTTCACATCATAATCTGAATCAAACTCCTCTTCTTCATCTTTATAGTCAAAATTATTATCAGTACAACTCTCTGGCCCAGATCCTGATTCATCCTCAAACCCTGATGGACACAAAGTGCATTGGCTGTAGCTTACAGCTGCCCTGCATCTATCATTGATGCCTGTTATAGGAACTTCTTGGCAGAAGAAATTATCTTCAGTAACAGCATAACAGCAGTCTGCATCATAATATCTTGCAGGACTAGGGCAATCGCTTGGACATATTCCATCATTATTGTCGCCACATTTCTCTTCACATGTATCTGAAGTATCTCCGCCCTCATCTACATATCCTGTCAAGCAAGAATCACAATCACCAGGATCAACATAATACACACATCTGTCATTAGGATTATCTGTAGGCAATCCGCACCAATAGCCATTATGCTTAAAGCAACAATCAGCATCTCTTATATCAGAGCATCCTGGCGGACAGGTATCATCATAATCACCGCATCTTGCTGTCTCTGGGTTTTTGATAAAATACTTGTCATCTAGATCGAAATAATATGTTTTATAGCTTGGCTCTTTTAAATTCAATTTCACCATAATATTATCTAATAAATATGAGCCTTTTTCAACACCGAATCTTAACTCATTATTTCCCGGATAAACATTGTTAATATCTAATCCTGCAAAGCTTCTTGTTCCGCAGTCTGCTACTGTATTGAACAAAATTCTTTTATTCAATTCAATGCTTAATGGGCCTACGTCTGATACAGTGCATACTGGCCTGAAGTAAAGGCTTATTGATTCAAGGTTCTCTTTCTCTGCCTCGCTAATCGTAAAGTATTGGACAGCATAACTGTTTGAGAAGTCCTTGACATCTCCTGTAATTTGGATATTTTCTAGGGCATACTTGTTGCTTCTCCAGAAGACAACTCCTGGATTAGGCACAGAGAATGTAATTGTATTTTCTTCCTGAAGATCTGATAATGTTATTGGTTTTGGATTGCTTTCAGCCAGTTCTCCATTGAAGATCTCTTTGCCGTTAACCTTGATGCTCAAAGGACCATAATGCTCCAGGATGTTGAATGATAATTTGATATTTTCAGTTGCTTTTGTATCAATGCTGAAGTCCATTGTGAATAATGCTTTCTCCTTGTCGAATAGTGCATTCTTTAAAACTATTTGTGGTACAGATTTTAGCAATTGCCCTGAGACAGGAGCATACACTCTTACTGTCGGAATGTCATAAGTCTTATCATTGGTGTTTATGTATGTTACTTTTCCGATATTTTGTTTAAGAAGAATATTCTGACCAGAATCACTGATTGATCCTCCTGAAATGTTTGTTGTTGTCTTCCCGCCTGTCAATAATTCATCCCTGATATCTGGGGGCAGGAATAATATATATAATATTATCAGTATAGTCATTATTGCAAGAAAACCTGCTGCACCGCTGGCTGACTGAGACTTACGCATAATTTCACCTTCTAATTAATTTATCCTCTGCACTTAAAGTTTATAAATATTACTATATTTGGGTTAAGTCAACTTAAGTAGGAAAGTTATCGCCTTGCGAACCTTAAGATAATACCTCTGATATTAAATAACTTGGCAAATACTGCAATGAACAATGCTGTGTGAGCGTGATAACTTTCTTGTCATCCTCAACTTGACTTCGCCCTGTATTTGTTAGCACAACATATGCATAATACAATTAAATAAGCAGTTACATAAAAGACTTTATAAATAAAATGTTTTTGGAAGCATCATGGATCTAAGGAATATTTTTGATAAAACAGAAGTATTGCTTGTGCTGGCAATAATCCTGGGCCTGATTATCGGACTAAAAGCCAGGATTTCTATCGATATACCGCTCGGAATAGTGATGTTTTTCTCTATCAGGCCTTTTTTTAGGCATAAATTTGATTTCAAGAAAAAATACAAATTCATAATCCTATCTGTACTGCTAAACTATGTGTTATTATCAGGGGTTTATGTATTGCTTTCTTCTATATTCTTTGGCCAGATAAATTTTTATCTTATAGGATTCTTGATAGTTGCATGTGTTCCTCCTGCAATAGCCATAGTCCCATTCTGTTATTTGACTAAGTGTGATCCAGAGACTGCTGATGCTAGCTTGTTTTCAGCTTTTGTTTTAGGGATATTCCTGATGCCTTTATCGTTATTCTTGCTCTTTGGGGAAAATATCGATATGTTACTGTTGCTTAGAGTGATGCTTATTATAATAATCATTCCGGGAATATTTGCATATCTTTTGAGAGATAGAAAGAGCAAAGTGTTCAATTATACTAAATCAATAACAAACATCTGTCTTGCATTAGTATTGTTTATTGCTGTATCTGTAAATAGGGAGGTTTTCTTCACATTGAACAGGAATGTTTTATTATCATATTTTATTTCATTTTTGGCAATCTTTGGGACAGGATTAATTGTTTATTTTATTGCAAAGCTTAATTTTGAAAAATCAGAGGCAATCAATTTCTCTTTATATGCAAGCCAGAAGAATGTTGGAACAGCAATAGCAATTGCATTATTGATATTCAATCCTGTTGTTGCAGTCCCTGCAGTGATTGCATTAGTTGTACAGTTCCTGTATTTTCTGGTGTTTGAGAGAATTGTGCTCAAAAATTAAGAACAAACTTTATATAATTCTAGTCTTTCTTGATTGATATGAAAATCCTTCATAAAGACTTGAAGCACGGAATCATCAAGATAAAGGCAGATAATAGCGAGGATCTATGGTATTTAGAGAGCATTATTGAGCCTGATGATCTTATTAGCGGGATGACTGAAAGAAAGATAAAGATAGGAGGAGCAGATGAGAAGTCAAAGATTTCAAGAGTCAATGTTTTTCTGAAGATAAAGGCAGAAAAGATCAATAATGATTCTATGTTAAGGATTTCAGGATTGATTGTTGATGCTCCTGAAGATATTCCTAGAGGTGAGTATCATACATTTTCAGTAGAAGAAGGCACTGTGATAACTATTGAAAAAGCCCAATGGTCTAGATATGCTTTGAAGAAATTAGATGAGGCAGTTGATGATAATTCAGTGAATATTCTTATTGTCGCATTTGACAGAGAGGAGGCAATATTTGCCCGATTAAAGAATAATGGCCATGAGATATTGCTAGACCTTAAAGGAGATGTGGCAAAAAAGGATTTCGAGGAGAAAAAGACAAATTTCTATGCAGAGATAGTAAGGCAGATTGAAGGATATGATTCAAGGAATGCTTATTCAAACATAATAATCGCAAGTCCTGCATTCTGGAAAGAATATCTCCTGAAAGAATTGAAGAATGATGCAATAAAGAAGAAGATAACAATGGCAAACTGCTCAAGCATTGATGGATCTGTAATCAATGAGATACTCAAGAGGCCTGAGCTAAAGACTGTTCTTCAGAAGGACAGGTCTGCTAAGGAGAATGCATTGATAGATGAACTGCTTGATGGAATAAGAAAAGACAATGCAGCCTATGGCTTAAAACAAGTTGCTGATAAGATCAATTCAGGAAATGTCCTTGTGCTTCTTGTCTCAGAGAATCTCATAAGAAAATCAAGAGAGGAAAAGACATATTTTGAGATCGATAGATTGATGAGAGATGCAGAATTAATAAATGCAGATATCAAGATCATAAGTTCTGATGCAGTCAAAAAGCTTGATGGAATATCAGGGATTGCATGTATTTTAAGATGGAAGGAGAATTATGGGTAAGATACTTCATGTTGGGGAAATAATTTCTGATATAAAGAACAAGAAAGAGCTGAGGGCATTAGATGAGGACTTTATTTCGCGAAAATTAGGGGAATTCTTCAAAGATATTAGCAATTATCAGTATAAGGAGAGGATTTTAAAGAGATTATCTTCAGTAAAAGACTATAAGCAATTCTCAAAAAGCAAAGAGCATGATTTCCTGATAAAAAATATCCGTGCAGAATTAAGGAAGGTCTACGGTGCGTTTATTTTAAAAGAATATGAGAAGAAATCAAAGATCCTGAAGAAATTAAAAGATCAAGACGATCTTGATGGACACGTTGAATTATTGAAATTGCATAAATCAACAAATGAAAGGCTGAATCATTATAAAGAGCTCTATGAGAAAATATTCCCGGATATAAAAGAAAAATCAATAATACTCGACATTGCCTGCGGCCTTAACCCTATATCAAGCATATTCTTCAGAGATAAAATCAAAAAATATTATGCATCAGACATAAGTTCAGAAGACTGTAAATTCCTGAAAGAATATTTCAGTAAGACAAATATTGATAATGAAGTATTTGCATCGGATCTTGCAGAGGATGAGGGCTTGAAGAAATTATCAACAATAAAGTGTGATGTATGTTTTATTTTCAAGACTTTAGACGGATTGGAAAGAGTGGAAAGGAACATCACAGAAAAACTCTTCAAGAGCATAAATGCAAGAATNNATTGATAGAGAACGAGTTGCTGTATTTGATTGAGAAGGATTAGTTCTTAGCGTTTTTCAGCATTTGCCGTATTATTCCATCGATAAAACCGATATATTTTTCCCTCTGGTTTTTTAGAAGGTAAGAATTACCTCTATGCCCGGTTTCGATTGTAAATCCCAAAGGTTTTTTTTGTATCATAATGTCGTGTCCTGAATAATTCTGTTGATATTTCCATTTTTCTTCATCCTCTTGTTCTGTTATATTGAAGGTTATGATATTATTTGCACTCCCGAGTTGTTCGTGAAATTCCCATCCTATGTCGTCAAATATGTCTGATGCAACTTTTCTGATCTGTGAACTAGCGAGTTCTTTTTTGGAATTAAGAAAATCTTTATGGGTATATGTAAAATATGCTCTTTCACACCCATCCGGATGAGGATAACTGTATATATCGGAATATTGAATTCTGTCTATTGTAGGATATTTTTTTATAA
>DUIB01000003.1 GCA_013330595.1 Candidatus Woesearchaeota archaeon
ATTTTTCTTCTTCATAAAAAGATTTATATATTGGGCTATACTAACAAGCCTATTATTGGGGGTGTTATTATGAAAATTTTATATGCGATATTTGCAATAGCATTGGTTGTGGTTCTTGTTAGTGGGTGTGCGAAAGCACCTACACCGAATACTACGTCTGGAGATAATAATCCGACGCCGACAAATACCGGAAATCCACAAACAAATACAGAACTGAAACAGTGTGATGAAGCCATAGGTTATCAAGTGCTTATCGACGCTTTGCCAACAGAAGTGAATGGCTATATTGGGGATGAGCCTGAAGGAAATATGCTTACTTTTGCTAATCCACAGGATCAAACACAGGTTTGGAAGTACAGCACAGGAAGAGTGAATCTTGTCAAGGACGATAAAAGCATAGGGGTAACAGCTACAGACACTTGTTATATCCAGTATCTTTCTCTGGCATGGGCCGGCTTCTATGAAATAGACGGCACAGATGGATATCTAAAGAAGACGACAGTAAGCGGCTATCCTGCTTGGCACGAATATAGCAAACCGGGCAACAATTATAGATATAATGTGTTTGTGAAGGATCGCGTCATAGTGTCTATTGACGGCAGCAGAGATGTTCCAGACAGCGATGTCACAGCAGCAGCAAATGCAGTAGGGTATTCATCAATAGCTGCAGCAGCGAAATAAGATTTTTTTATTTTTTTTATTCTATCACAAAAGGCATGTCCTTATATTGAAAAAGTCAAGAAAAAGTTACTTATAACAATTTTTGAGCCTATCGCTGATTGTCATTTTACCAAACATGCAGTCATCCACAGCATGTCTTGCATAATCTGTACCCAAATCAAATTTATATATGAGGCTGGACACCAAAGCAGGTAATGATGTTGGTAAGATTGAATTATGTCCTGTAAACTTAACGCGCGTCCTATCTTTCGGGTCAATATCTTCTGCTGAAATGGCATTATGCGCAAAACGCATAACCAAAGCATCATACTGATTGTTAGTGCGGTATGCATGTAAATCCATATGCTTGCCCATAGGAATTGCATGGATGAAATCGTGTTCTGCTTGATCTGAGGCATTAGCCTTCAGCCAATGGGTATAAAATTGATCTAAACTCATATCTAACTCAAATGCTGTTAGGAAAGTTACAGTTCCGCCAAGCAGAAGATCTCTTCCTATGCCTACTATTGCGGCTTCCTGATTCTTAAACTGAGTTTTTTCTAAAGCCAATTCCTCTTTAGCTTCGTTAAATACTGTTTCATATACTGGATCTACACAGCCCGGTCGCCACTCTACAGTGCCTGAACACACACCGTGTTCAGTCTTAGCAAGGTAGTTCCCTCCTCTAAAACCCAAAATAACAGCGTCATCGACAAATAATATGTTTGTCTGCCCAATAGGATCATATGTAAGCCCGTTTGAGATATTTTGTCTTTTTAATTGCTTAATAAAAACATGACTATACATCATATCCAAGCTAACCTCTCCTGCTGAAGGATTGTAAGTGACATTTCTGGCAGCAGGCATAATAGCCGCCCATTCTGGAAAAGAAATTTTCTGGATTATCTCATCTGCTGATAGGGCAGGTTGATTATCAACACTTTTATATACGTCTGGATGTAAATAAGTAACTATTTCCAAAGCCAAATCTCTATATTTTTTGTCAGACTTAAGAGCAGCCCATAACTCCTTTCGTGTGATGCCCCAAGAGATAGGCGGGCCTAAGAGCTTATTATACCTATCATTCTTATATCGGTCGCGAAACTCGGTTATGTGTTGAGTAATAATTCCATTTAATCCCACATTCATTTGATTCAATGGCTCAAGTTGCTCAGGATTTGTGGGAAAATATTTAATCATGCCTGACTGGGTAATTGGATTGATAAACACGTCATCCAATCTAGCTATTGGTTGTGCCAAAGGAAGATCTGTATTTGAATTTGTATTCATGATTGAAGATATACTGTGTTATTTATAAAGTTTTCTATTTCGTAACTACTCTAGAGTAATATCAGGTAAATAGCCTTATAGGACATGTTGTTAAGTTGCTATATTATTGTTATAAGAATCCTCACTCTATCACAAACCTTTCAAGAATATTCTTCAGATCCTCTACCTTATTTGCTTCAAAGTTTCCTTTGAATTCTCCTTGCTCAACCCAATTGACAGAAATAGTCTTAATGCCTAGCTCTTTGCATGTTACAATATCTTTATCTCCGTGGCCTATGTAGAATAATGGTTTAGCATGTTTTTTTATAAATAATTCAATCAATTCCTTTTTGCTTGGCATATCTTCCATAGGGCCTGCAATGATTAAGTCAAACAAATCCTTGCAATTGGTTTTTTCTAGTATTCCGTTGACAGCCGCTGTTGGTGCAGTCGTAATCAAGACAATAACATATTTCTTCTTTATGCTTCTGAGGAATTCAGCAAAATCATCAACAACATCCCACTTCTTTATCGATTCAACAACAGCCATTGCATAAATATTCCTTGCAAAAGCATTTCTCGACTTGATATCAATATCACCAAGATACTTCTTCATGATCTCTTGAACATGGACAAAATAATCAGGCAGGAAAGAGAACTCATTGATGGAATAATCCTTGATCAATTCAGCCATGATCCTAAACCATTCCTTATGAGCAATATCAAAAGGCCTGGGCTTAAGCAAAGCTCCCTTAAGGTCAATGATCAATGCATGCTTAGTCATAAAAGCCTATAATACGTCTAAGTTAAAATAGTTTTCCATAAACTATATAAAACATCTATTTTTTCTTTTATTGGTGATAATTATGGAAAGACACGGTGTTCAGATTATAGCTTATGATAATAACGGAGATCTATTCTTCTTGATATTGAGAAGGGTTGAAGGATGGAAGGGATGGGAGTTTCCAAAGACATTAATACAAAACGATGAATCAGAAGATGCTGCTGTTGAAAGATTGATGAAAGATCAAGTAGGAATATCAAAGCATAAGTTTGTAAAGAAACTTAATTCAACGCAGGCATTTCAGGATGGACAGGATACTCATGTATTCCAATTCCACTTAGTGACTGCATCCATGAATATCCCTGTAAAGAATTATGCTAATACAAAAAAGCACGATAATTATTTGTGGGCGATGCTGGATTCTGTGCAGAATAAGCTAACATGGGCTCCTGAGAAAGAAGCATTGAAAGAAGCAATAGATGAAATAAAAAAAGTGGAAGAATTATAATTAATATAGTATCATAATATTACTCCTATTGGCATAATCACTATTTATCTACATCTTCTTTATAACGCTGTTGATAAATGGTTTCGCAACAAATAACATGATCTTTTTGAAGAAATTGTTAGCCACAATCTTTATCTTTTTCTCTTTGTATAATGTCATTATAGTTTTCATCCTATTATCACTCTGCAGAACAGAATCAAAGTCTTCTTCGCTGATGTATGCTGTGAATGCAGGTTTTTCTGAGACTTCTTCAGAGAATGATGCTAGCATCCCGTCCTTTACTGTTAACATGAATTGCTTGGAATCTCCGATCTTCACATGAAAGTCCCCATTCTTATATAATATTTTTAGGTATCCTGGAATCTCTGGCGGACAAGTATTTATCTGCTCATTTAATCCTGATATTTCTGCAATAAATGCATCAGTATTCTGTGCATCAACAATAAGCCTGCAAGCTGCATGTGCAGATGTTATCATAAGAAAAAACACCACCACATATAATAATACCTTCATCATTAACACCCCCTAAGTTCTGTAATAGCATTATCCTATTTAAAGTTATCGCATCAATTCTTCGACTTCTTTTTTAGTCAAAAATCTCCATTTGCCGACTTTGACATCCATCCTGAGGTTTCCGATCTTCACTCTTGAAAGCTCCTTGACATAATATCCTAGTTTGAAGAATAATCTTTTGATGATCCATTTCTTTCCTTCACGAATTGTTATTTCTATTTGATCTTTCTGATAGACTTTTATTTTTCCTTTGATCCATCCATCCATCAGATTGACTCCTGTTTCTATCTTCTTTATGTCTTTCTGCTCGATATATTTATCTAATTTTACATAATATGTTTTTTCTTTCTCGTATCTAGGATGTGTTATCTTATTAGCAAAATCGCCGTCATTAGTCAATAAGAGCAGTCCTGTAGTATTTTTATCAAGTCTTCCAACAGGAAAAACCCTTTCAGGAATAGTAATCAATTGAAGAACAGATTTAACTCCTTCAGCCATGCTCACTTCATAATGTTTGGGCTTGTTCAACATTATATATAACTTCTTTGACGGTTCGATCTTAACATCATTTACATAAATCTCATCTGAATCAACATCTGCTTTATCTCCTAGTTTTATTCTTTTTCCATTAACATAGACTTTTCCTTTCTCTATCAATTCCTCTGCATGCCTTCTGCTGCAATATCCTGAATTAGCAATTATCTTCTGAACACGCTCTTCCATAAATACAGAATAGTTTGATCATTATATAAAACTTTTTAAAACTAATACCTATTCTAAATTCATGTTTGATGTTGTTATGCCTAATAATAATGAAGAAAAGTTCATTGACATAGCTTTAGCTCTGAATTACAAAGAAATTGTTTTTCTTGTAGATAATCCAAAATATGATTATACGAGTGAGAGAATAAAAATCAAGAAAGCATATTTATTGAAGAGCATTTCAGATCTACATAAAGTGAAGAATTTTGATTATATATTTGCTAATGCAGAGAGAAAATATTTTGAGAGCAAAGTCGATTATATAATAAATGCTGATTATTCAGAATCAAAAGATTCATTCCATTTCAAGAGAACATCATTAAATCAGGTTCATGCAAAATTAGCAAAAGAAAATAATATAGATATAGTATTTGATTTTCCAAAATTAATAAAATCTAAAAAATCTTTAGGCAGAATGATGCAGAACATGACTCTATGCAGAAAATATAAATTAGAAACATCGTCGTTTACGCTTGCTAATGATCCTGAAAATATGCGATCAAGGATAATATTAGATGCGTTCTCAAAAATATTGATTTAAGATTTTTTCGATAACTTTTTATTCTAGTTTATTGGTTGTTTGTTTTGATGAGAGTTTCAGGTTTATTATTGGTAGGATTGGTTGCTATGTTTGCTGTTTTTTTTATGTTGTTCTCTGTTGATGTTTTTGATGATGGTATTTCTGGTCGTGTTACTGGTGTTTGTAATTCTTTTTCTGTCGATTCTGATGTTGGTTTTTATTCAAAAGGTTCAAGTATAGTTTCTGGTTGTGTTGCTGCTTCTGTATCCGATTTTTGTGTTAATCCGTGTGTTGTCGGAGAGTATGTTAATTCTAATCTTGTTTATTTTAATTGTTCTAATGGTTGTGTTGATGGTGCTTGTTTGCAATCAGCTTCCAATCCTTCTCTTGCTCAGTATTGTGCTGATAGAGTTGGTTCTCAGAGTATTGAGGATTGTGATAATCAGGTTGATGATGATAATGATGGATTAAAGGATTGTGATGATAATGATTGCGATGGAAATCCTTTATGTCCTGTCGACCCTTATTGTGGTGATGGAACATGCAATGCTGGTGTTGAGGAGGATTGTAATTCTTGTTTCAGTGATTGCGGTGGTTGTACAAATTTAACAGGACAGTGGGAGCAAATAGGTCCTGGCGGCGGAGGATGGTTTCGGTCTGTGAGGTTTCATCCAAGCAATTCTAATATTGTTTATTTGGCAGGTGATGCTAATGGTGGTTTCTGGAAATCATATGATGGCGGCAGAACGTGGAATACGCGTAATACTGGTTTGTATAACATGCATTTAGAAGACATAGCTGTTTCTGAAAACACGGTTATTGTTGCCTCAAGGGGTGGCGTGTATAAATCAACGGACGCAGGCGAAACTTGGCAATACAAATGGCAGAGTATTACTGGTCCTTTGGTTAGGGATGGTGTAGATAATCCGTTGGGATGGATTGCTTCTGTGCATATTAGTCCTAAGAATCCGCAATTGATGTTAGCTGGTAGTGGTGGTCATCATCCTGTCTGGTCTCATCCTTCTTTTCTTAATGTTTACAGGTCTACCGATTCTGGTGAAACTTGGGGCATTTCTAATGCCGGAATACTAGAGTCTGATAAGACAGATAATGTTGTGTTTGCTTTCAGTTCTGATCCTAATAATGTTAATGTTGTTTTTATGAGCACTCGCAAAGCATTGTATAAGTCTATTAATGCAGGCGTTTCCTGGACAAAGGTTTGGAATAATGGCGCATGGTTTGTTGCTGTCGATCCGAAGAATAGTAATACGGTTTTTGCATTAAAGTACATGAATGAGTATTCTAACACCGGGCCTAATGTATATAAGTCAAGTGACGGAGGATTAACATGGGTGTTATCCTCAAATGGAATTGCTGACAAGGTTATTGGTGAAGAGATTCATTTTGATCCATTAAACACTAATAATCTATACTTCAGTGAAAGGATGAAGGATAATATATACAAGTCAACTAATGGAGGTCAATCATGGGTATCTATAGGACCCAGTAAGGGAGAATTTGTTTCTACATCTTTTGATGTACTGGGTGGCAAGCTTATCAAGGCTCCTGATATGTTTGTTAGTTTTAATGATGGTCAGTCTTGGGAGAGAACCTGGGCTACAGATATGGGTAACGGATATTTGAAAGGTACTGGTGCAGAGCTTTTATGTGTAAGTCACGTCGCTATTCATCCTACAATTCCTGGTAAGTTATACATGGTTGTTTATGATAGTGGTTTATGGGAGAGTCTTGATTATGGTAATACGTGGAAACATTTGAAAGATGTTCAGGATACATATACTGTTAAAACTAGAAGTGATGGAACACCTTATCGCTGTTATTCTGGTTCATACATGGCGTTTGACAAAAACAATCCTGACATAATATATCTGGGCATGCGTGATAATGAGCTGGATGATGATGGCGAAACTAGTGGCGTCATTATTAAATCAACAGATGGAGGCAAGACATGGAATGAAGTTAGGGGGTTGCCGTCTGAGCGGGTAATCCACAATATACTGACATTAAAGAATGGTGCAATATTTGCATATACGCAATGGGATGGACTATACAGGAGCACTGATCAAGGAACCACTTGGAATAGGGTTGATAATCAAAATGGTCATCAACTATCCGGAGTTGTATTACCTGATCCCCAGAATGAAAATATTTTATACGAAACTATTATGTGGACTGGCTTATTCAAATCTACCAACGGCGGTGACAGTGGCAGCTGGATCAAAAAAGCAGATGGGATAATCACTAATCCTGTATCAATGTCTATAGGTTCTGATGGAACAATATGGATCTTGCAAGCAGGAGGTAGTGCCGGCGTATTTAAATCTACTAATGGAGGAGACCTATTCACAAAGGTATTCACACTTGAAACAGATGAGGAGGGATTTCCTGGAAGGAACCTAGTAGATTATACTTCAATAGTTGTTGATCCTAAGGATCCTAATACGGTGTATATGGCTTCAAAAGATTTTTATGACGGTCTCGTTGCTAAAGGAGTCGGGGTATATGTAACTAGAGATGGCGGAGCAACATGGCGTCCTATGAATGATGGTTTAACACAAAAATTTGTGAAGAGTCTGACTATAGATCCAGTATCGGGAACATTGTATGCAGGAACATATTGTCATGGAGTATTTAGATTAAATATGAATAACTAATTTTTTTAGTAACATATTTAAATAACATTATCCAGTATCTTTCCTATGTATGGTTATTGGTATTCAGTCAAAGAGAATTTCAAGTTTGAACGTAAAGAATTCTATCAATATTTATGGACGTCATTAGCTTATGGCTTTGTTCTTTCATTCAGGAAATGGGGTGTTGATAAATTTGATTTTCAGTCAGGAATATCGAATTTTATCCAGGCAGCAATTGTTGTCCTATTATGTTTATTCATTCATATTTCTGCACAGAAACTTGTTGCAATCAAGCTAGGATACAAGGCATCTTATTCATATTGGCTTAATGGAATATTGTTCTGCATGCTATTAACATTATTGACTAATGGCTATTCAGGAGTTATAGGATTCATACTGATAGGTGCAGTGACAATGGAGCATATTCCCCGGCTAAGATTAGGGAAATTTAGGTATGGTACAAATTTGAAGGATGTTGCTAGAGTTTCATTAGCAGGACCGATAGCGAATGTGATAACTGTACTAGTCCTCGGGACAATATTCTTTTCTATAGGAAGAGATGATTTATTGTTTGCAATAATTGTCGTTAATCTTTTCCTTGCATTCTATTCAATGCTTCCTATACCGAAAATAGATATCCCTACAAGAGTGGACTCTGGAAGCAATGGTCTTGGCGTTTTCTGGTTCTCGAGGACATTATATGTCCTGACATTAGCAACAATACTCATATTCGCAATACTTGTCTTCATATCTGTAGCACAGAATGTGTGGGGATTATTTGCAGTTGCCTTTGTCATAGGCAGCATGCTCTCTATAATATATAGTATAGCATTAGAGCAAAAGAATTAGCTTCCGAGGACAAAAATCGATTCTCCGACTAAAAAATAACAAACTTTATAAACTAGCTCCACCAGCATGATAGCAAATCTAATAGTTGGGGTGAAATACAATGGAAACAGTAGCAAAAGTCGGAGTAAAGAAACAAAAAGGATATCTATATTTTGTAGACAAACAGGGAGATGTCTCTGCAGCTACAATGGCTAGAGGCGGCGGAAAAGCAAAGAAAGGATCAAAGAAAGTTGCAAAAGTAGGTGTTAAGAAAGAGAAAGGATACCTATATTTTGTTGACAAGAAAGGTAATGTTTCCCGAGCAAAGATGGCCAGGGGCGGCAGGAAGAAGAGAAGATAACGAGAATTTGATTAACAAATTTTCGGAAAAAGAAATTCACAACAATTTCTTTGTAAATTTTTTTCCAAGAGGAGTGATCCTCTTGAAAAATTCTTTTTTTTATACGTCAGAAATACC
>DUIB01000049.1 GCA_013330595.1 Candidatus Woesearchaeota archaeon
TACTAAGCTTTATAAAACCACAAAAATTCCCTTTATCAGGGCTTACTGGAAATTAGTGTCAAAAACTGTGAATTCTCAGTTTTTGATCATGATCAGAAATCTATGATTTCTGACATTCCAGGAGGTTAATATGAAGGTTTATGTAGAAAAACAAGATAAGCTATTAGAGCTTGAAAAGAAATCAGTAAAAGAACTTCTTGATGAACTTCAGATAAATTCAAACACTGTTATTATTGTAAAGAACAATGAGATAGTCCTAGAAGATGAGCAATTAGATGACAATGATGATATAAAAATATTATCAGTCATATCAGGTGGATGATGAAATGCACTAAATGCAATGAAAAAGCAGTATATCAAGGACTCGGACAGAATTTCTGCAAGAATCATTTCCTAAATTATTTTGAAAACAAAGTATTCAGGACAATAAAAAGATATGACTTATTTGACCAGAATGATAATGTTTGTGTTGCGACATCAGGAGGAAAAGATTCATTGGCAGTATTGTATATGACAATGCTTTATGGTAAAAAATATGATATAAAATTCTTTGCATTAGCAATTGATGAAGGCATAGCAGGATATAGAGATAATACATTAGATGATTTAAGAACATTCTGCGAAAAATATAATATTGAGTTACATATTGTTTCATTCAAGGAAAGATTTGGAGACACACTTGATAATATCAGAGATAAAGCACAAAACAAGAAGCCATGCACTGTATGCGGAATATTAAGAAGAACAGCATTAAACAGGGCAGCAAGAGAATTACAAGCAACAAAACTCGCAACAGGACATAATCTTGATGATGAATCACAATCATACATGATGAATCTATTTTTAGGGAACATGTCACATAATGCAGCATTAGGACCGATAACCGGACTTAATCTTAATGATAAATTCATTCCAAGAGTCAAGCCATTATATTTCATGCTCGAGAAAGAAACAAAGCTTTTTGCATTACTGAAAAATTTTAAAGTATCATTCCATGAATGCCCAAACATCAACCAATCATTCAGGGCAGTGGTGAGAGATGAATTGAACATGATAGAGAGCAAGCTTCCAGGAGCAAAAAATGGGATAGTGAATGCATTCCTAGAGATATTGCCTATGTTAAAGCAATATTATAAGAACAACAGGCCATTCAAAATCTGTATTAAATGCGGAGATCCATCAGCTAATGATATATGCAATGCATGTAAATTGGAGGAGGAGTTGATACGATAGGTTATTTCTTCTTCTTTCTTTTTCACATCTGTTTGTAAAGTGAAGTCTATATCTTCGCTGAGTCTTGAATGGTCGAGAAATATTTTTTGGAGTGCTGTTCCACCTTTAAAGTATATGCCTTTGATATCCTTTAGGGCATAAAGAATTCTAGTTATGTAATAATCTTTTGAAAGCAATGTCTCATTGAATGAAGTTCTTCCAACCAAGTCAGCAATGAATTGTTTGTCTACTTTCTCTTCTTGAACCATTGGACTGTTTCCTCCTTAGCTATGATAATGAATGGATGGTTCTCTATCTGTCTTTGGATTCCTTGACTAACCCTTTTTTTAGATGTTCTATGAAAAACAAATCGCATATTCATTATCTTATAAATGCCTTGTCTTTTTGTTGTATAAACATCTATCTGTGCAGGAATCTGTTCTGTAAGCTTCCAGTATTTTGCTGCAGCCCATCCACCAATGACATAATCTTTGCCGTTGCATATCTCATCTGTCACAATAAATGGATGCTCAGACCATCCGCCGGTTCTTGATTTTATTGGGATGAGATAATATTTCTTCCTGTTGATTTTTATTATCCTCTCTTTGGATCTTAGCCCGAATAGGAAATCCGAGAGGTGCTGTTCATCAGGAAAGAATTTCTTTATATCGGTTCTAGTAAAGAAGTACATCTCTTCAAATTCAAGATTCGCAATCACTTCCACTTCCTTCTTTGAGAGCCCTTTCATTGTAACATCAAATAGTGCGTTTTAGCTATATTCGTGTTACAAGTATTTAAATATTGTGGTTTTTCGGAAGGTTCGGAGCGACACAACAATATTTAAATCACTTCACAGTAGTTACAAGATCGAAAGATTTATAAATGAAATATGATTGACTGATTTATACTTACATTTATTAGGAGGAATGAAAATGGCATTACAAAAACTCGAACAATTGATATTAAAATCAGAAGGTTTATTAAAAAGTAAACGAGATCTTGACACACAAATTATAGGTGTAAACCAAGATTATATGAATATAAGAAATGAGATTCTTACAGAACTTAAATCCACATACACAAATGAAACAAACAAATTAAAACAGGAAATTGAAGAAAGAAATACAAAAATGATGATTACAGACAATATTGTAAAACTTACTGATGCAGGAAACTTTGAAGAGGCAGTAGCTACGCATAAAGAATATATAAATAAGGGTGAAAAATCTATCTCAACAATAATCTCTTTAGATAAAACAGCTTATGATAATGGCGCATATAAAACGCAAGATGATTGGATAGCTACAGGAAAAGACTTCGCCTCTATAGCAGATTATTACAAAGCATTTAAACAGATAAAAAATGTTATGGAGAATGGAAATGCAGAGCAGAGAAAAAATGCTACGGAATTAAAGAATAATTTACTCTCTGAATGGAAATCTAGATGGTCAGTAACAAGTACTAGGGTTAAATATAATAATAATCTTGAAGCCACAGTAATACAGCATTATAGTTCACAAGACAAAAACAAGGTAAAAGAAGCAACAATAGAAATACCAATATACGAAGGTGTAAAGATTGAAAAAGTCTTAAAAGATAAAGATAAGAAAGGACTTAAATTCATGCAGACATTATTGGACACAGAAGACACTGCTGAAATGATAATGGAAACATTGAATTATGTTACAGGAAAAGATATTGATAGAATGTATGTATACACGCCAGATATGAATTCCAGAAAACAAAACAAAGAGAGGCTGGTCTTGCTGGGCGACCTCAGCCTCGACTACTTCTACATCTGCTGCGGCCTCAACAGCGACAGCCTTGGCTGTGCTCGTGGGGGTGCGTGATAAGCGCCGAAGGCGCTGCGCGCAAAATTTATATAGTTAATTTTATTTCTTTTTTTGTCCTGAATAAGTCAGGGCCACACGCCAAACCATCAAGGCAATCGAATAAAACCGTTAAGGTAGATTTGCTATAAAACACAAAGAAATCAGGGATTTCTTGCGTCCAAAAAATCCTTGATTTTTTTGGATACAGTTGCGACCATTAGTACCGAAAGGAAAAAATCGAAGCAATATCATTAAGAGTGTCAGAATGGAAAACAATCCAAATCAAGATATCATGAAAGATTTCATCAGTGCATCTGATCTTCCCTAATTCGATCAGAAGATGCTTGACGAATATTATTATGTGAAGCTCCAGCTATCGAAATTGGAAAAGCAAGAGCAGCAGCTCAAGGAGAACATCAAAAAAATGATGATAGACAGAAATATGAAAAATATTAACACTCCTAACATGTTCCTTTCCTGCTATAAGTCTGAAAGAATCACATATCCCAAGGATAAGATAGAATCATTTGTATCAGAAGACATACTCTCAAAAATAAGGGTTGTGACAGAATTAGTTATACTGCAGGCAAAGCTGAAATAATTGACTTTGAATTTACCTAAAAAAACCTAACATTAAGCATAAACAATGATTTCCGTTAAATCAAAGTAACTATTCTTATTTACTATCAATAAACGAAAGTTTTATATATCTATGCATACTACTACCATAATGAATTTTTTAGAATTGCAGAAAGAACTACAGGAGCTTAACCTGGATATATTTACAATAGATGATGCTATAAAAATAACAGGACAATCGAAAAATGTAGTCAAGACAAAACTAGCGTTATTGGCAAAGCAAAGCAAGATATTCAGGCTGAAGAAAGGGTATTACTCCATAAACAATATAAACAACAAATTCAAGCTCCAGAAAATCTTCAATAACACATATATCTCCCTTCATTCAGCTCTTGAATATTATGAAAGCACTACACAAAGATTCAACAATCTTGACCTAATAAGCAAGAACATTCTAGATAGCAAAAAAACATGCGACATAGCAATACAATTCCATAAAGTAAAGAATAGATTTTTCTTCGGATTTGAGAAAGCCATGATAGACAATACAGAAATATTCATCTCAAATATAGAGAAAACAATCATCGACTGCATATATTTCTCATCAAAAATTTATCTTTCAGAAATAAACAAGTTTATAAAAAAATATAAGAATCGCATAAATAAAGAAATAATCATCGAATACTTGAACAGAATAGGATCTTCAGCACTAAACAAGAGAACAGGGTACCTCTTGGAAACAAACAACATAGTGCTAAATGGACTTAAAATCAACAACAAATACGAAAAGCTGAATAAGAATCTACCGAAAAACAAGTCAAAAGACAGTAAATGGAAACTCATAATAAATGAAGATTTAGAGGAATAAGATGGAAAAGAATGAACTTCAAAAATATGCAGCCAAACTTGATTACAATCTCTGGCAATTAGAGCTGGATTATTATCAACACTTAATCCTTGCAAAGATATATGGAAAATATAATACGATTTACTTCAAAGGCGGGACATGCCTTCAGAAATGCTATGGCATAAAGAGATTCTCAGAAGATCTAGACTTCAACTACTCAGATATCGATATGCATGAATTGATTGCATTCATAGAAAGTATCTTCGAGACAAAGATCAGTGAATATTCAGAAACAAGATTCGGGATCAGTTTCAGTGTGCTCATAAAAGGCATATTATACAATGGCTCTACACGATCTTTATGCAGGATATCGTTTGATTTCAGATATAATGATATATATAACGCGCCACTAAAAAAGATCATTAGACCAATCTATAATGACCTGCCACAGTATTTTCTTCTAGCCCTTGATGAAGAGGAGATATTAGCAGAGAAGACAAGAGCTATAATAACAAGATATAAGGCAAGAGACATATACGATTTGAATGAACTTCTGCTTAATGGAGTGAAAATCAATCCTGAACTTATAGAAAAGAAACTATTAAGTTATGGAAAAAAATTTTTGGAGGAGGAATTCATCAAAAAGTTGGAAGAAAAAAGAAGCATATATGATGAAGAAATGAAAAGACTCACAAAAATTTATGATGATTTCGAAACATGCAAGAAAAGGATAATAAACGCATTCAATATAACGCAATAATCTATCCAAGAAGAGATTCATAGAATGACCATCAAGAAAATATTCAAGGACTTCGAAAAAATAAAAGACAAGACCATAATAATCATAGGCGCAGGTGGCCTAGGATGTGTTGTTGCAGATCTTCTATCAAGGATGAATATTGATTTCACTATTGTTGATGATGATATTGTTGATGACAATAACCTTGAAAGACAGATCTTATTTAATGAGAATGATTTATTGAAGAAAAAAGTTTTTGTGATAAAAGAAAAATTAAGGGAATTCTCGAATATAGATGCAATCGGTAAGAGATTAGATGAGAAAAACATAAAAACAATAATCAATGATGCAGATCTTGTTATTGACTGTACGGATAATGTTCAAGCAAGAATAATAATCAATGGATATTGCATAAAGAATAATATTCCCTGGATTTATTCAGGAGCAGTCAGCAATATTGGAACAATATATTTCATTAAAGATAATGCATGTTATGAATGCATAAATAAGGATAAAGACGGAGAGACATCATGCGAGATAGGCGTGATGAACTCTATTGTTGCAATCATTGGTGCATGGACAGTGAATATTGCACTGCAATATCTGATAGAAGGAAAAACAGAAGAAGATATGATAAGAATAAATCTAAAAAATAATGAATTGATGAAGATAAAAACGAAGAAAGATCCGAAATGTAAAGTGTGTGGTGAAATAAAAAAAGAAAAGAAAAGAAAATCTTCGCAAAATTGCTTTTCAATGAATCATTAAAATCATGGGATGCACCAAAGAAATACGGACATACATTTCAGGAAGTGAGATATCATAAAAAGGGATTCGAGCCACTTACAGAAACTATAATCCGAAACGACAAGGTAGGCATAGTGATTTGGACAGACAAACCATTAGGAATCCTCATACAAAATAAGGAAGCAGCAGAATCATATGATAAATACTGGGAAGTATTATGGAACAATGCAGGAAAAAATGAATAGATGTGAATGGTCAAGCAATGATGAATTAATGATTAAATATCATGATGAAGAATGGGGGATGCCTGTTCATGATGATAAGATATTATTTGAATTCATTGTCCTAGAATCTGCACAAGCAGGACTTTCTTGGAAGACAATACTGCATAAAAGAGAGAATTATAGGAAAGCATTTCATGATTTTGATTATGAAAAAATAGCAAAATATACCTCTAAAGATTTTGATAGATTAATCAAGAATCCTGGAATAATAAGAAACAGATTAAAGATTCTTGCAACAATAAATAATGCTCAAAGATTTATTGAAGTCAGAAAAGAGTTTGGAACATTTGATAAATACATCTGGAGTTTTGTGAACAATAAACCTATGATAAACAGATTCAAATCTTTAAAAGAATTGCCTGCAAAAACAGCATTATCAGATAAGATAAGTGCAGACCTAAAGAAGAGAGGCTTCAAGTTCATAGGCTCGACAATAGTCTATGCGCACATGCAAGCAACAGGAATGGTCGATGATCATGTCAACCATTGTTTTAGGAAGAGAAAATAACAAAAAATCTACGCCATACTCCGAATATTTTACGGTTTTTTCTAGGAAAGACATATAAAAAATATCAGCTTACTCTATCAATAAAACGAAAGATTTAAATAATAAGATGACTACATAAATGTAGTCGGAAAGACTATATGGTTTATTTCACACAAATCCGACCAACAGAACATTACAAAAGTGAACATGAGAGAAATGTTCCATGGCACGAAGTTATAGGAATCATACTTACTACAAAAAATCCTAGAAAAAAAGGCAATAAGTTTGAAATTGAAAAAGACAATTATTATATTTTATTCAAAATCGAAAATAATGTTTTGTATGTCATAAACGCGAAGAAAAATGAAAAATAACAAATCCTGTCCGGAATGCAACTCAAATCTAGAGAAGGTTTATGTTAGTATTCAGGGTGCGAAAAACAAAGCATTAAGCTATCAATGCCCTAAATGTGACTATTTCGGATTTGAGCAAGACTCTTCAAAGAAAATTATTAAAGAGCTACAAGATACAGCATTAAAGATGAGGCAAAAAATCGTTAAGCTTTCTCAAGATAGGCTTGGAATGTATATAAACAAAGATGTAGCAAGAAGCCTCAACCTAAAAGGTGGAGAAGAAATATCAGTCTCCTTGCCTGACAAGAACCACATATTGATAGAGATTGGATAAACCTTATCTTTAACTTTATAAACACAATCCGTCTCCTAGATTCATGTCATTTTATCAAGAAATCATCTCATGGATCAAAGAAGCAAAGCCTGATAAATTAACTGTATCTAAAAAGAAGCGCGAGCTATCTAAGAAATATAAAGTATTAATTCCCACTGATATTGCAATCTATCTTAATGCAACTCAGGAAGATGCAAAGATCATCAGAAATTATTTGCAGACAAAACCAACAAGGACAGGATCTGGAGTTGCTGTTATTGCAACAATGACCAAGCCAATCAATTGTCCTCACGGGTCATGCATATATTGTCCTGGAGGATTAAACAGTTTTTTTGGTGATGTCCCTAAATCCTATACTGGAAAAGAGCCTTCAACAATGAGAGGCATAAGGAATGATTATGATCCTTACAGGATTATTTTTAATAGGCTTGAGCAGTATATTGTTATTGGACAGAATCCTGATAAGGTTGATCAGATAGTCATGGGAGGAACATTTACTGCATTTCCTAAAAAGTATCAGCATGAATATATTTATTATTCATTCAAGGCATTTAATGATTTTTCAAGATTATTCTTTGTCAATGGAGAATTAGATATTGATAAGTTCAAAGAATTTTTTGAATTGCCAGGAGATATAAATGATCTGGATAGAAAGCAGAGGATTAAGGAAAAGATCCTTGCAATAAAAGAAATAAATGCAAAGACATTAGAGGAAGAGCATAAAGATAATGAGGATTCAAGCATCAGATGCATAGGATTAACTATAGAAACAAAGCCTGATTGGGCATTTGCTGATAAAGGGATTGAACTTCTAAATTTAGGAACAACAAGAATCGAGCTTGGAATACAGAGTGTTTATGATGATATCTTAAGATTTATCAATAGAGGACATGGAGCAGAGGATGCAAAGAAGGCCATTGCTGATCTACGTGATCTAGGATTTAAATTAAACTTTCATATGATGCCTGGATTGCCTGATATTGATGGAAAAAGAGTAAATAAGGAAAAAGATATTGAAAGCTTGCAAGAAATATTTTCAAATCCAGAGTATAAGCCTGATATGTTAAAGGTTTATCCATGCATGGTCATGCCAGGAACAGAACTAGAGAAGAAATACAAAGAAGGAACCTTTGAGCCATTATCAACAGAACAAGCAGCAGAGATCATTGTTGAGATGAAGAAGATAGTTCCTGAATATTGCAGGATAATGAGAATCCAAAGAGACATTCCTACGTATGTAACAACAGCCGGTGTTGGAAGAACAAACTTAAGACAATATGTTGATGAATTAGCAAAACAGAAAGACATTAAATGCAGATGCATTAGATGCAGAGAAGTAGGGCATATATTACATAAAGAGAATATTAAAATCGGGGAAATAAAAATCCTTATTAGAGAATATGAAGCATCAAATGGAAAAGAATTCTTTATATCTGCAGAGGATGTTGAGAATGATATTTTAATGGGTTATTGCAGATTGCGATTTCCGCCAAGATCACTCCATCCGAGCATAACTCCTGACACAGCAATTATCCGTGAACTTCATATCTATGGGACAGCAATAGCAATCGGTACATATGATAAGAATGCAACTCAACATAAGGGACTTGGTAAGAAACTTTTAATGAAAGCTGAAGAAATTGCATTATCTCATGATAAGAATAAAATGATTGTAATATCAGGTGTGGGTGTAAGAAAATACTATGAAAAGTTCGGCTATGAAAGAGATGGTCCATATATGAGTAAAATATTAACGTAAGAGAAAAATATAAATAAAGTTTTTTCATTCATGACGTGCAACTGATAATCATTTAGCAAATCTTTTTTCTGGCCTCTTGGAATCAATCTCTTTCTTTACTCCTTTTGCAACTTGATCAAAGCATGATTTGGCAAATTCTATAGCATCCTCTGCCTCGATTTTGCTTGGAATGTATCCATAATAGTTTATATTATGCCTCATTCTTCTCAATTTATCCACGAGAATCATCGGCTTTGAAGTATCTAAATTAAGGCCTTCCAATGCCTTTATCTGTGCAACATGGTCCTCAACTAAAGTGCCTCTTGAAACTAATAACGCGTCTCCAAGCATCCTAAAACATTCATATATGTTGCGTATGATATTGAACGCTGATTCATCGGTTGCCTCAAGTGTTAGAGTGTAGTTCATCTGGCGTATTGATGCATCTATTATGCTAGAAGCATTTTTCCTATCAGGATATTTTATTCTCTCCATCATTTATCAATCTCCAACAAGCCGTCAAGGATTATTCCATTGTAGATATTTGTCAATAGATTTATATGAGTTGATTTCCTAGAAAATATATGCATATTGACCTTAACATTTTTTCTATATCCGAGATTTTTTAGAATTGATCCTTCTTCAATATGAAATTTGGATCCTGTGACTTCCACAGCAATATCGATATCGCTAGACTCATTATCTACACCCCATCTATAGCTTCCGAATAAAATTATTGCATTTGCATTAGGATATTTCTGATAAATAGTTGGTATTATTCCAGACTCATATACCATCTGTAGATTATAAGGTATCTTTCTCGATATTAATAGTGGGCTTTTTTGATTCAAAGAGATAATCCATGAATTTCCTGCTATAGCCTTGTTCAACAATCCTTCAGACACTAACTGTTCTACAGATTCTTTTGTAGCATTTTTAGAAGAATTTATGTTTTTTGCAAGCATCGATAATCCTATACTAATCTGAGGAAAAGAGAAAAAATAGTACATGACCTTTCTATAGACTTCAGGCATAAGCAATGATCCTTTATTTTTTGTACCTATCATAATTATGGTAATATAGAAGTATATTTAAACTTTTCGATAACCAACAGGTAACATAAAAGTTCGAACGAACTGTCAAGAACCACTGGTCACAAACCAGTAGCATGAGTGTACATATACAGCATGAGGTGGTTCTTGATACAAAGAAAAACAATGTTTTTCTTGCACACAAAATCTTCAAGATTTTGTTGTACTCAGAATTACACCAGTTGTTCTTGAGCACACAGATTCCACATTCAACCTCCAGTCATAGACTGGTGGAATTCTGTTGTTTAAAGTGACTGATGAGTTTCATCAGCATGCATCTTCAACTATCCGATTTTATCGTACGGTTCAAAACCCTAACGCCAGGATGTCCGGTGAAGAAGGTGATAGAAGGAAGTTTCTAGTGATAATAGAAGCCCTATAAAGAGTGGCGAGATCCCTTCAAATATCTATTATACTCCTTTGTCGATATTTCATTGCCAAACGTATACTCTAATGGATGAAACAATCTATTCCTTAAATTGTAAGTGTTCGCATTTTTGCTGTAAGCAACCCATCCTTCAATAAAATCATAGATTGCATCATAGCCAATTTCATTATTCTCATATTGCTCGCATATTTTTGTTAGTCTTTTCTTGAATTTTCTTATATTCATCTTTGTAAGTAACCTATGATGAAGATATATCCTTAATCCTAAAAAACGTATTCCTTGTGTCAGTAATTGAAATTTTGATTTTTCTGGATGGATCTCTAGAAGCAAATTCTCTCTTAAGAAAGCATTTATTCGTAGCATGTGATCTTCAAGTGTTTTAATATTTGTTTCTATTATTACAAAGTCATCGACATAACGAATGTAATGTCTGGCTTTTAGCTGATGCTTTACGAACCAATCTAATTCATGCAGATATATATTAGCAAAGAATTGTGATGTTAAGTTTCCGAGTGGCATCCCTTTGTCGAGGTGTCTGGTCTGATGATTATTTAGAATTATTTTGATGAGATGGATTAATTTTTGATCCTTGATTTTTCTTTCAAGTAATTTTACAAGAATATTATGATCCACATTTTCGAAATAGTGTTTAATGTCTGCCTTGAGAACATATGCCCTTTTCGTGTTGTTTTTCGTAATTTCTCTTTTAAAATTTTCGAACCTTTCTATTGCTTTTTGTGTGCCCTTTCCTAAACGGTTCGCAAATGAATCATAGATAAAAAGCTTTTCAAATATTGGTTCTATGATATTGCAAAGTGCATGATGCACTACTCTGTCCCGAAAGTTTGATTTGCTTATTACTCGTGTTTTTGGATCTCTTAGAATAAATGTTTCCAAAGGTCTTGGCATGTAGGATTCTGATTCTAATTCTCTTTGCAATTGTGAAAGGTTTTCTTTAAGATTATTTTCAAATTCTATAACACATGATTTTAAGGTCTTATGCTTACGTGCTTTTTTATATGCTAAATAGATATTGTCTTTTGAACATAGCATTGTATAGAGTTGCTTATATCTCTTCATGAATGTAATGTCTTGACTTAGGACTATTCCAAAAAAGCGGCCATTGTTATTAAGATTGTTGTTGCTATTGAGACTGCCATTGTTGTTTCTATTGTTAGCAGCCAACAGGCGCCAAGCCACTTTAGCCTTTTTATTGTATATAGCACTGTTGCTTCAAGATTTCAAGTTTGAGCTTTACTCATTGTTGCAACTGAATTTGATGGTGCCTAATAGGTCACCATAATAAAAAGGCGTGTAGCCCTAACTGCCTACTGCTGTAGGTGTCAAGACAGTAAAGAAAAAAAAAGAATTATTTAAAAAATTGCTTATTTTTTGTATGTTCCGCTTAGTAAATCATAAGTTGCTTGAGAGATTTTACTTCCATCTACTACTATCAATTTACTATCTGGAATCGCTTTTCCCATGCCAGCTAAAGATTCTAATGGAGACCTGATTTTTTTCGCGCCGCCTACGGCGTCACTTTGTACCCCAAAAAAGCGGCCATCGCTACTAAGATCGTCGCCGCCGATGAGACTGCCAAGGTCGTAGCTAAAGTCAGCAGCCAACAGGCGCCAAGCCACTTGTCCATCTATCAAATCATTAGAATTATACATACCTATATTTGGACCAACAATTTTTTTGTGTTGTACAAGATATTCCTCTGTAACTCCGAATGGTTTTGCTTGCGGATGATTAATTGCTATCATATCAACACCATTGATTTTACCTTTATGATTCTGCATATGCTCTTTTGTCGGTGCATCAATTCCGTATAAGCCATTAGGCCAAGCAACAATATCTTCATGCCTTACAAGATATATTGTTTCATTATCATATTCCTGAAGGAATTTTTGGAATTGTTTATCAAATCCTATAACCGCACCATTTTTTATTAACTTGTTATCTATTTTATCAGCAATATTTTTTGGATTAGATAACGGATTAGGTTTTTGAATGTATAACACTACTGGATCTTTCTTAGCCATTCCCGTAGCTTTAGCCGTAGTTGTAAAATACCAGTTTGTCCAAATCTCATGATCTACACCGGCAATACTTCTTGCCGCCAATAGTTCATTCATAAATAATGCTACGAGTTTCTTTTCATTTTGCAATTCAGATAATGCTAAATCTACACCATGCTTAGAATCGCTATTATATACTGGTTGACCGTCAACAACTCTCGGAATAATAATTTTACTCATTTTAATCCTCCATAATAATAAAATATTTTGTGCTAAGATAAGATAATAATAATTCATTTATAAAGTTTTCGATTTTATCGTAATTATGTAGTGGTTACACATTACTCGGATTTGTTCGACTGCGATTCCCTCCAAGAAGCCTACATCCAGCTATAACATCAACATCGGCTTTGATCAGAGAACTACATGTCTATGGCCAAGCAGTCAGGATCGGTTCTGCTGATTCAAGTAAATCGCAGCATAAAGGTTATGGAAAGAGATTAATGGAACAAGCAGAAACAATAGCAAAAGAGCACGGCAAAGATAAGATGATTGTTATATCCGGAGTGGGAGTCAGAGGATATTATAGGAAGATAGGATATGAGTTGGAAGGGCCGTATATGGTGAAAAAGATAAGATAGTAAAAAGACACCGAATCTTATAGTCCATACTTACTATTCTTTATTTAAGATTCTTAAATATTTAATGGTAAATAGAAACATTTTTAAAGTAGTTTCACTTAATATGTTCATGGTGTCGCTCTATGATGTGTTCTATGTTGTGGCAAAGAACGGAAGTATAAATATACGGGACATACTCATAGGATTAGGGAAAGATAAAAGGGAATACCAGAACATATTCAACAATATCCTATTGCTCGAAAAAAAGCATCTGGTGAAAAGAAAAAATAAAAAGATAGATATTATCAATTCAAAATCAAGTCAGGAACTATACAACCTAATATCCTTTTCTCTAGGAAACAACATCAATCACAACATACTGTTCAAGCCTAAAATGCTTAACTTCCTGAGATATGCTGCAAGAAAAGAGTTTTTCACAATATCAGACATAAAGATTCATCCAGAGACATTCAAATTCTATACTGATGCATTATCAAAATACGGCCTGTTGATAATAATCTCAAGAAATCCGTTGAAGTGCAAGCTGCTGAAAAGCGAATACATAAGAAGAGTGCTCAAGCATTTCAATATAAAAACAGATTTTTACAAGGAAAAAAGCCGTTCCCATATTCCAGACATAAAGCGTGAACTTATGAAATACCATCGCAACATAAAAATCAACACCAGTTTTGCAGATGCCATAGATAAACAAAGAGAAACAGGATTCATATATTCAAGCCTCAATTTAGAAGGCAATCCCTTGACACTTCCAGAGACTGAGAAATTATTGATAAAAAACATCCTGCCAAAAGACCAAAAGGCAGAATCTGTGATGGAAACTCTTAACTATAAGAAAGCCATAGAAAAGATGCTAGCCAATTCAAAAAAGCGCGTTATGCTGAACCAATCGCTCATACTCGAGTATCATGATCTGGCAATGAGTGGAAAAGAATTTGCAGGGAAATTAAGAAGAGAGAATGTTTTTATCAAAAAAAACCCTGCATTCACAACAAGCCATTGGAAAGATGTAGAGAAAAAGTTAGGAGAATTGCTGAAAAAATATGTGATATTCGAGAATGCAAAGCAGGATATAGAAAATGTTATTCAATTTGCATCATACTTCCACAATGAATTCCAAAGAATACATCCATTCATAGATGGCAACAGCCGTATCTCAAGATTGTTGATGCTGCATATATTAAGAGCACACAAGCTTCCAGTACTTGATCTTCCATTAGGATACTTTGACAGTTATCTTAATTTGACTAAAAGAAGCAAAAAAAGGGATGATGAACGATTCTCAATGCTTGTAGAAGAGATTGTGCTGACTAATCTGAAGAATTTAAATAATGCTTATCTGATGGCAAAATCCTAGTAACTAATACTCGGTTTCTGACATAACAGAATTCCACTAGTCTATGATTGTAGATAAGAAGTGGAATCTATTGTGCTCAAGAACTACTGATGTAATTCTGAGTACAACAAAATCTTGAAGATTTTGTGTGCAAGAAAAACATTGTTTTTCTTTGTGTCAATAACCACATCATGTTGTATCAGTTGAAAACAATCATACCACTGTTCTGACCAGTGGTTCTTGACATATTCTTTTAAACATATGCCTTTTATCACAACAATATTTATATATAAGCTCTAAACTACTTGCACAACATCTTGTGCTGAATTCAAGGATAAACCACTATATCTAGTATTAAAATTTAGTATGAGACATATCTATGTTATAAAAATAGTAAAAAGAGATGGGTGATTGTGATGGAAACTGCATTAAAACTTGAGAAGATCGAACTGACAGAAAACCAGCTTAAAGTAATTAAGGATAAGTACTTCAGAGGTGTCAATAGCCCAGAAGAATTATTCTATACAGTTGCTGAAAATATTGCTTTAGCAGAACTATTATATTTAAGCACAATCCCGAGAGAACAGATCTTTAAAGATGTCAGCTATGATATCTTGACTAATCCTGAAAAAGCTGAGTATAAACAATCTGAACTAATAATTCTACATAAGAATAAGCATATGAAAGCTGAAAGAGCTAATAATTTCAAGATCTTTATAAATAATCTTTATGCTTTAGCCAGATCCGGAAAATTCAAGAGATTCAATGATGTCAAGAATAAGTTTTATGGATTGCTTTCAAGATTTGAGTTTCTTCCAAACAGTCCAACATTAATGAATGCAGGCAGGCCTTTGCAACAATTAAGCGGCTGCTATGTTCTGCCAGTAGGTGATTCAATTGAGGAGATCTATGACTCTGTAAAGAACATGGCATTGATACATCAAAGTGGTGGTGGAACAGGATTCAGCTTTTCAAAATTAAGAATGAAGAATGATGCTGTTATGACAACAAAAGGCATAAGCTCAGGCCCTGTGACATTTATGCAGATATTTGACAAATCAACAGATGTAGTCAAGCAAGGCGGAACAAGAAGAGGAGCTAACATGGGCATAATGAGATATGATCATCCTGACATCATGGATTTCATCAATGCTAAAAAGACTCCTGGCATGCTTGAAAACTTTAATATTAGTGTTACTGTGGATGAAAAATTCATGAATGCAGTAAAGAACAATCAGGATTTTGATTTAATAAACCCTCATGGAAATACTGTTATTGGAAAGCTTAATGCAGCAGATGTATGGAACACTCTTGTAAAATCAGCCTGGGAGACAGGAGATCCGGGGATAATATTCATTGACAGGATTAATAATTCTGACAGCAACCCCACACCTGATCAAGGCATGATTGAGTCAACTAATCCTTGTGGTGAACAACCATTATTGCCTTATGAACCTTGTAATCTTGGAAGCATTAACTTAGCTAAGTTCATTGATATGAAAAAAAGAGACTTTGATTGGGCAAAGCTGAAGGAATGCGTGTTTGATGCAACTCATTTCCTTGATAATGTTATTGATGTAAACAATTATCCTTTACCTCAGATTGAAGTCATGGCCAAGGGCAATAGAAGAATCGGATTAGGAGTAATGGGATGGGCAGAAGCCTTAGCTATGATGAGATTAGCTTATGATTCTGAAGAAGCATTGGAAAAAGCAGAGCAAGTAATGAAATTCATTAATGATAATTGCCTTGTTGCTTCAGAAAACTTGGCTATAGAAAGAGGCGCATTTTTTAATTTCAAGAACAGTATTTATGATAAGAATGGAAAATACTATAGAGGCATAGAGGCTTATCCAAGGAATTCAGCAAGAACAACTATAGCTCCAACAGGAACAATAGGCATAGCAGCTGGCTTGCAAGGAGCAGGCATTGAGCCTTTTTTTGCAATAGTATATACAAGATATAATGCAGCAGGCATTGATGCATTGAAAGCAGGAAAAACACCAGAACAAAAAGACACTTTCTATGAAATAAATCCCTTATTCAAGAAACTTGCAGAATCATATAATTATTTTGAATTGCCACCAGAAATGCTTTGGGATAAAATTTCTAAGAACCATAATTCATTGGTAGGCATTAAGGAGATTCCAACTGATATACAGAAATTATTCCTGACATCACATGACTTAACACCAATTAATCATATAAAAATGCAATGTGCATTCCAAAAATACACGAATAATGCAGTATCAAAAACAGTTAATCTTAAGAATGAGGCAAAGGTTGAGGATGTGAATGCAGTATATAATCTTGCATATGATCTTGGAGCAAAAGGAGTCACTATTTATAGGGATGGAAGTAAGAGCTTACAAATACTAAATATTTCCTCAAAAGAGAAAAAGCGTGATTATGATCATGGATATGGTGAATTGAGTCATTATTATTCCATACACACAGGTCAAGGGCCTTTGCATATAAACATCACATTTGATGAGATTGGTCCGAAAAGGATCTTCCTAAACATTACACCTACTGGAACAGAGATTTCAGGATTAACAACTGCTCTTGGAATAATGCTTTCAAAGTATTTTGAGCTTGGAGGAGATCCTGTAAAGGTGCTGAAACATTTGAATTCAATCAAAGGAGACAAACCATTTGGTTTAGGCACAAAGAGAGTTGATAGTATTCC
>DUIB01000028.1 GCA_013330595.1 Candidatus Woesearchaeota archaeon
GGCTCTCCAGAAACCCTCCTCCGATAAATTTTGATTCTTCCTTTCTTTTTAGAGGCGGAATTATTTTTATTGCTTGCAATAAAAAAAGTATAGAGGTAAACCTACGTGCAGCATAAAATATTAGGCGAAATAACACCTCTTTGTTTTGATTTCTCCAATTCATTGCAAGTGTTGAATCACCCCATCTTCTTTTAACAACAGAATTTACTGTCTCGTTTTTGTTTCTCATAAAATATTTTTTTCTAGAATATCTTCTTTTCATCTGTTTTCTATACTTCCCACTTGTTCTATGAATCGGAACATCTTTATTTCTTGCAGGAATAATGGACAATGCTTCCATTACTTCACGAATGAACTCGTGAACTTTCTCATCATCATATCCTTTATCGAGACAAACAATTTTTACTGATTTTCCAAGTTTCATTACCTTTTTTGCTACTGGTGCGAACTTTTTTGCATCTCCTCCAGGAGTTCTTGTTATCAGAACTCCTAGCGGCATTTGTGTTCGTAGCTCAACCATTATTTGTACATACAAATATTTTTTGCGTTTGCGTTTTGTTTTTGGTCTGCCTCGTTTACGTTTCTTGTTTGTGCGTTGAACATATTCTACACGAAAAGTGTAATATGAGCTTGCTTTTCTTGCTTTAAATCCTGTGCCATCTTGGCCAAGAAATAATTTTTTTATTCCTGTTCGTGCTGTTGTTTGCAACAGCACAAGTTCTAAAACGCTTTGCTTAATTCTGTTTGCAAACTTGTTTATTGCATCAGGATGAGGTATTGATTTCAATTGCAAAAACTCAACAATGTGAGGTAGTTCGATTAATTCTTCGTCAATAAACGCATCATATCCTACTCCTGTTTTTTGCTTTAAACAAAGCAAAACCATAAATTGATAGTTGTCATAAAGCTTATTTGAGTATTTTGATGAATACTTTTTTATACCAGAACGTTTACAAAGCTCTATGATACGACGGCAAATCTGTATCAACGGGGTTTCGTGCATAGGAGTTCCTCCTATCACCCCCATTTTACATATTGACGTAATTCTCTGCCTCGATAAACCAAAATAGACTTTAGAATTAATAAAACTTATCTCTCAGAGGGTTTCGGCAAAACCGCTGTGTGGGTATTTGATCCGAGAATCTCAAGGAAATGAAAGATATATTAGTTATAATTAGATAAAGACATTAAATATTTTATATCTTAAAATTAAAATGGGAGATTGTCCATGTTCTCATGTTCCTTTTTTTCAATATCAGTAGGTTTCCTAATAAATGTTTTTTTATATATCTTATCTTCATTGTTCAATTCATGAGCAAATCTTATTCGATAGGTATCGACCCTACTCTCCACACCATAACCATTAAGATATGCCCCAATAGAATTATCAACCATTAGATCAGTTCTTGTCATTATGTAAGGTATGGACTTATTATCTTTAAAATATTTATCTACTACCTCTCCACCATGCCATCCTTTAAGATTAATGCCATTAAAAAATACTATTACCCTATCTCCAATATTAAAATTTCTATTTGCAAAATCTTCAATAATGTTACCATCTTCATCAAAACAAATCATTTATTGGGGAATAAGTATTATTTTATAAATATTTTGCTCCCTATTCTTTCTCAGCTGTCAATAGAAGTATTGCCTCTGCTATGTTGCCTTCAGTGTCTTTCAAAGCTTGCTTGGCCTCTTCTTCAGTACAGTTAGCTTGATTAATGACTGTCTGGATGTCATCTTCTGAATGCTCTTCAAGCTCTTCCTCTGATTCTTCTCCACTAATTTGAAAAGACTTCTGTCCCATCATGTCAACTTTCTGCACAGAAGGATTACTTATAATGATCTTTTTATCTTTGCACTTTATGATGACTTCTTCTGCATCAATATCAATCTGCTTTATGCCCATCTTTTTCATCATCTGATCCATTTGTCTTGGATTAATATTAGGAATCAATTGGAATTTTTTACGAAAAAATTCAGTAAAAGTGAGTGTTAATGCTTCGCATTAAGCACTCGGTTATTCGTAAACCTCCTGATTTATTTTCATTTTTTTCACCTAGAATTATTGTAATCCAAACCATCCATAACCCTGCCAATTCAACACTATCTCAACAATGATCACTAAAACAATCAACACTATTACAGTCTGAGGTTTAAGCTCGATCTTTGACTTGTAATCATCAAAGTATCTTGTCAATCCTGCCATACTGCTTGGCATGCTTATCTTGTCCTGGCTCATAGAATAAAGAAAAATTGCTGGCTTTAAAAAGATTATGGAGTTTCAAATGTAAAAACAGAATACTTAGTTCCATTCCTGTGAAAGATATCATATCTTCCGTTGCTATTAGAAGAAGCTTTGGCTTTGTCCATACTTATTTCAATCATAACAAGTGGCGTATAACTCGTCAAATATATATAAATTGAGCTCCACACATTATTCATGAATAACTTAAAATTCTCAGTATGATCATCTTTAACACTAAAGTACACATCTCTTAACAAGGACTTAAGTCTTTTCAGATTTTCTTCGCTTACAGAACTGTGGACATATTCATCAATATTAAAAAAAGTTAGCGACACCATAATCAAGGGAAATGCCTAATTGTTATAAATGTTTTGAAGTTTATTCTAATTTCTCCATAAGCTTTTTCTTATTCTTATTAATAACCTCTTTACACATCTCTATCGCTTGCATTATTCTCTTAATCTTTGTCTCTTCTCTTTTTGCATATAATATCTGTCCATAGTGCATTCTCCTAAGCGAAGGCGAACAATTCTTGAGATATTCCTTTAATATCTCGCTCTTCTCCAATTCCTTCTTTAATATATCGGGCATGTCAGGATTTTTCGGTATGTGGCCATCAAATGCTTTTTTCCTTAGACCTTCTTTGTACACCCTTATACCGAATTCAGACATCCTGCCTTTCTTAAGAAGTTCCTTACCATATTTTAGAGTGTTTACACTCCATCTACTATTTTGATTTCTCTTGACATATACTTGAGAGTATCTTTCATCATCAAGCCTTTTGGCAGTTGTATCTATCCATCCGAAGCATATTGCCTCTTTCATTGCATCTGCTGCATGTATTATCGGTCGACCAGTATGCTTCTTGTACTTAATCATGATCACTTTAGATTCTTTAAGATGATTCTTCTCAAGCCATTTCCTCCATTCAGAAAGGTTTTTTGGTGTGAATGATTTTTCAGTCATTTGATTTTCTCTAAAAATTTTCTCTTATCACCGCCTCTGACTTCTTTGCCCAAGAGGATAAATATTCTATTTATCTTTGACCAATACTGTTTTGGAACAACTTTCATCAATGCAAATTCAGTCTCTTTAGGATTCTTTGTCTTGACAAATCTGAATACATTGCTGATCCTATTAAATATATTTAAAGATTTCTGGTTTTAATATAATTTATGGCTTCCGATATGATTTCCTTTTTTTCTTTTAAACGTCCTAATCCGAGATTACAAGCATTACACAATAATCCCCTTAATTCACCAGTTGTATGACTATGGTCTATTTTTGTATCTTCTTCTTTAGCAAATTGTTTATGACATATTGCACATTTGCCTTGTTGTTGTTTCCATTTATTTTCAAGCCAATTCGTAAAATCTTCAAACAGTATGCCTCTTGATTTATGACCTTGCAAAATCCAACTGTTTCGAAATCTTCTGATTTTTCGATTTTTGAAGTAACTCCGCTTATTTCGCTCGATTATTTTATCTCTCTGCTCTAGATACTTAGTGCGCCTTTGAGCATTAAGTTTATCACGAGATACGCTGTATTCTTGGCGTCTTTTGACTATTAACTCTTCTCGATGTAATTTGTATAATTCCCTTCTTTCAGCATTTTTTTTCTCCCGGTTTAATTGATATTTGAGTTTCCTTTCTTTTATAATTCGTTCACGATTATCGTGATATTTCTTATTTTTATATGCATTCCGACATTTGACTGAGCAATATATTTGAACAGATGGACGATATTTTAAAGGAATAAATTTCTTTCCACACATAGCGCATTCTTTTTCCATAATTCTCTCCATATTATCTTGAATTCTCATATTGTTCAAGATATTTTATAGCATTAGATAAATATTCTTCGTTCTCATTAAATTTTTCTATACCACCATTACAGTTAGTGCATAAGAGTCCTCTCAATTTGTGAGGATTATGGAGATGGTCAACCTCTGCTTTACTTATATTTGCAAATTTCTTTCCACATATCGCACATTTTCCTTCTTGCGTTTTCCAATTGTTATAAAAAAAATTCAAGAGCTCTTTTAAAGTTATACCTGCTTTTTTATGTCCACGATTTATCCAGCGCATTTTCAACAAAAAATCTATATTTTGTTTACTATTCTCATAATTTCTCTTTTGTTTTCGTATTATTTCTTCTCTATTTTTATAATAATGTTTCATCTTCTGTTTGTTAATCTTATCCCTATTAAGTTTACGATATTTTGTATTTTTAATATGCAGTTTATCTTTATTTGCTTGATAATATGTCTTCTTATTAGCTAATTCCTTCTCTTGATTTTTATAATACAATTTCTTCCTAAGTAAGCCACGGCATTCTGAAGAACAAACCTTTTGTATGGTTGAATGAAATTTAGCAGGAATAAATGATTTTCCACAAGCAACACATCTTTTTTCCATTTTTTCACGCATTAAGCATTTTTATACGTAAAACTTAATATCTATTTAAAGTTAATCTTACAAGCCTCACTGGACATGCTCGCGTAAGATTTATGAATACAAATGTTTTCCTTGTGTTATGGATGTGCCTAATGCGATTAAGTTGTTTGAAAATAAGAAGATAAGAGTTCAATGGAATGAAAAAGATGAAAAATGGTATTTTTCTATAGTCGATGTTATTCAAGTTCTCACAGATAGTTCAATACCAAGAAGATACTGGTCTGACCTCAAGATTAACTTAAAAGAAGAAGGTTTTGAGTTGTACGATAAAATCGTACAACTGAAATTATTGTCTTCAGATGGTAAAAAATATGATACAGATTGTGCAGATACTGAATTATTATTGAGATTAATTCAGTCTATACCATCTAAAAAAGCCGAACCCTTCAAGATATGGCTGGCAAAAGTAGGAAATGACAGGATAAATGAAACTTATGACCCAGAATTGACTTTTGATAGGGCAATGAAGACATACTTGCAGAAAGGTTATTCAAAAGAATGGATTAACCAAAGATTAAAAACTATTGAAGTACGAAAAGATCTGACTGATGAATGGAACAGATCTGGAGTAGATAAAGAATCTGATTATGCAATACTAACAAATGATATTACTAAAGCATGGTCTGGAAAGACAGTTCAGGAATACAAAAGACTTAAGAATCTCAAGAAGGAAAATCTTAGGGACAATATGACAAACATTGAACTTATATTAAACATGTTGGCTGAAGCCACAACAACTGAAATCTCTAAAAAAGAGAATCCGACAAATCTTCCTGATAGCAGAATTGTTGCTCGAAGAGGAGGATCTGTAGCAGGGAACACTAGAAAAGATATTGAAAATCAATTACAGAGAAGTGTTGTAACATCAAAAAACGCAAAAGATATAAAAGAGTTAGAGGATAAAGATATAAAAAAGATTGAAAAGAAACATTGAAGTTACTTCTCATTAAGCTTTCGCAATAATTTTTCCTTCGTCTTTCTAGGCACATCTTTTCCCCATAAGACAAATAATCGATTTATTCTCGACCAGTATTTACGAGGAACATATTTTTTTAATTGCGTTTCTGTCTCCTCAGGATTCTTTGCTTTAGTGAAACCAAAGATATTGCATATGGAAAAAACATGCGTGTCAACACAAAGTCCATCCTTATTATGCACTTCTGTAATAATCAGATTTGCTGTCTTCCTTCCCACACCAGGAATCTTGATTAATTCATCGATTGTATCCGGGACAGATCCATCTGCATGTCCATTTTCTTTCAACCATTTTGCTGCATTGATTATGTTTCGAGATTTATTCTTATAGAAATTAATGCTTTTAATTGTTTTTTCAATATCATTTAATTTTGCTCTTGCAAGTTTATCAATTGAATTATATTTCTTGAATAATCCCTCTGCTACAGGAATTGTGACTTCATCTCTCGTCTGAGCAGAAAGTATTGTTGCTATCAATGTCATCCAATCTTCCTTCCATGCTTCGCCAGCTAATCTTTTGCTTGATGAACCGTATTTCTTTTCTGCTTTATTGAAGATTTCGATGAAGTATCGGGTTTTGCTATCTAATTTGGTCGCCACTTGTAAACCTCGTCGTGATGTCCATAGAAATAAATATCAATATTCTGGTTTTGATGATCTATTTTGAAAATAAGGACAAAATGCTTATTGATATGAACCCTATTGAGATTCTGCAAAGGATTTCTCAGAAACTTGTATTCATGATTCGGATTCTCTCTGATCTCATTTATTTTTTTCTCAATTATCTTTAATTGTTTTTTGTTCTTGCTCTGAAGTTTCCTGAGCATCTTGTCAGCTTCTAGCTTTATTGAGAGAGAATACATTTTATTTCATATTATATCTTTTGCCGAAATCAGCAACAGGAATAGATTTTTGAGATTCCATAGCCCTTATTTTCTGCACAAATTCAGGTCTTAATTCAGGCTCTTTTTCATCTTCTACAAATTTGTTTACTATAAACTGAATTGCCTGTCCCTTATCTTTCAGGCCATATTTTGCCTTCACCACATTTATCACAGTGTTTGTCGAATCATCCAGATTAATTAATGCTTGTACCATATAAGTCCACCTTATTCTAACTAACCCGGACTTATTTATAAAGTTTATGAAAACCAGATGACAACATTTGAAACTGTATGGATTTATTGAGAACCACTTAAAAATTATAGATTAAAGAATATCTGTAGGGCAGCTGTAAGCCGCCTTCTGTAAGTCTTCATTGCTGAAAAGACTTTCTTGGCATTTGACTTAGCCTCTTAAAGAGTTGCACAAGCCAGGACTAGCCGTTTCATCCTAAACATCAAGACGTCAAGGAATCAATCCCGAGTCGCCTTAAGATATATCCTATCATCCCATTTGATATCTGGTGCGTTTCTGTGCTGTTGCCCTCTGATTAAAGAGCTCACTTCCATGAGTGGCCTTTTGATTGTGGGCGGACTTTCCTGAGCTTTCTGCATTTTACAGCAGAATACCCGCTGCCAAGCACTGCCCTACAATAAAGGTAATAAAGGAGGATTTATAAAGGTGGTGGAAGAAGGGTAAAGTCAAGTTGAGTGTGTTCGGTTCCAATGGCGGAACCATAAGCTGAAGAAGGCTTTTGCGCCTTCGAGGCTTTGAAATGTTGAGAACCATTTTATTCTTCTCTTGATTTCTCGGTTTAATCTTTCGATAAACCAATTCTGTCCAACACCACTATCAACAACATGACGTTTTTTGTGTTCACGATAATTCCATTTCATAACTTTGTAGATTGCTTTTCTATACGCGTATAATCCGTCGGTGATTATGCATTTTGGAACAAGCGTTGCGACATGCAATGCTTTGCTTAAAACCTTTTTTGCATCTTCATAAAATCTTTTTTTACTAATGTGCCATGCTAAAACTTGTTTTGTTTTTCTGCATCGAACAATCCAAAGCCAAACGCCTTTTCCAGAAATTTTTATATATGTTTCATCAACGTGCCAAGTAGTTGGCACGTTTAAATCTCATCGAGAAATTTCTTTTTGAGATTTCAAGACCCATTGTCTTACGCCTTCGTAAGAAATCTTAATTCCGAAAGCCTTTGACACAAGTTTTGCTATACCACGCAAACTTCCAGCAAGTCCGGTTGAAGTATAAACTTCAACAGCAAAAGAAATAACTTCACTAAATACATTGTATCTTGGTAAGTCGCATGTCCAAACAAAACGATAACCACAGCGTCGACACTCATATTTTTGAATGCCTTTCTTGTTTTTACCATCACGGTAAAAATGTTCTGCTCCGCACCTTTTGCACCATGGCAAAAGCGAACCTTTTTTATAGCTAAAGCTACTTAAATCTGTTTGTATCATTTTTTTGCTCCGGAAGCACCATTAAAGGCAGCGCTGGAGCGCTGTGTGCGCTCCGAAAATAATTAGATTCTCAAGAATAAGAAGCTTTCCCACTTAAGTTGACATTATCTGACAAGAGAAAGATATATAAAGTGGAATAAAATTACGGTATTTAAGATGGTCAGTAAATCACTGTATAGAGATTTTTTCTGGAATAGTGTGCTTATATGCTTTCTATTAGGGATAAGCAATGTGAATGGAACACCTGTAACAAAAGCATCAACTCAGATAATTCAGCAAGAGGATATCTCAGCAAAGGTTGATTCTATTTATTCACGAATACTAAAAGGAAGCAAATCACTTACTGATCAAGGATATGTTTATGAGATTGATTCACAAAGATATAATTTGGGCACAAAAGAAGATAGAGCATACCTAGCAATATATAGCAAAGAGAAAGACATAAATGGCATCAGACGCGGATTTTATGATATAGACGCAGATGGGATTCCTGAAGTATACATACAAATATTAGTATATCCAGGTAAGGCTTATACTGCAGATATAAACTCTGAGGTTATGGAACTAATGCAATCAAAAGGGCTTACAAAAAAAACCAGTAATGGAATATATCTCCTTATCACTGTCGACAATCTCACAGAAATGAAAGAAAAATACCAGAAATTAATCGAGGATGTATTAAAATATCCACAATAGATTATTTAATGATTTTCATAATTCTAATACTTAGAATGACTTCATGATTAAACTTAAAACCTGAATTCTATAAAGAATAGCTTCAATCCTATTCAAACTTAAAAACATATTTAAATACAGCAATCATACTTCTTCTTATGGGATATAATACTCAGGAATTCAAAAAAAAGGATGATTATGTGAACAAGAACTTTTTATTAGTATCATTAGAGGAGAAGAAGGCCAGGAAGATAGCTGAAGTCATAAACAATGACACGTCTAGAAAGATCATTGATCATCTTGCAAAAAAAGATGCAACAGAATCTGATTTAAGCAAGGAATTGGGATTAGCTATATCCACAGTCCATTATAATCTTAAGCAATTGCAGCAAGCAGGATTGGTTGTTGTTGAAGAATTCCATTACAGCCAAAAAGGAAAAGAGGTAAATCATTATGCTCTCGCAAATAAATATATAATAATTGCTCCGAAGACTGAAAATCCATCATTCTTAGAAGCATTGAAGAAGATAATGCCTATAACAATAATTGCTGCAATTGTTGCAGTGATAATGCAGTTGTTTAATTTCGTGTCAATAAATAAAATGGCTGAAGCCCCAACATTATCTCAATATGCAGCTAAAGAAGCAGTAGCTGATTCTGCACAGACATTAATGGCATCAGCTCCTGCAACCACAACTGTTGTCTCATCAAATCCGGCAGCATATTTCTTAATAGGAGCATTAGCAGTAATAATAATATACTTCATATACGAATTCACAAGAAAGAATTAATCATTAGCAATTTTCGTGACATTTAAATAAGCAATTTTTCTAATTTTACTATAATACATACCATATAAGAATCTTGGTTGTTTTGAATAAATGACCGCAGTATTCAGAAAATGATCACGAAAAGTTTCCATTACGCTTTCACCATCACCATTCATAGAATTTATCTCGAAAATAGTCTGTCCCTTAATATACCAAATATCAATTTTAGGGAATATTAACGCTTTTTGTTCAAACTCCCTAATAGAAATTGATAAATGAGGTGCAAGTTTTTCAATAATATAATCTATATTAACCATTGCTGTTGGTGAATAAATATCAGTAGCAGGCTGCAACAATAAATATTTTAATACACCGTTATTTTTTATTTCATCTTCCATAGTCTTGTTAATGTACGTTGAGGCAATCGCTTAATTCCCTAAGACGACAAATATTTTCTTTATAGACGACAGAATGCATAACAATGCATAAAAACAACAATAATTATACTCCTTATCGTCTATATGATGATAAAAGAGAGGTGTTTTTATGTCAAATTCTGAAGAGTTTCTTTGTTTGAACGCATTTATACAAAATTTTGATTGGCTTCCAATAAGAGAAATATTAGGAAAAACACGTTTTTCCCATCGTGGAAGGAAAAAAGACTTTGAACCTATAAATTTGTTCAAAACGTTCGTTTTGAAATCATATCTCTTAGTTGATGATAACACTACATTGGTTAAGAGATTACATGAAAATCATGCGTATTTGGAGTTTTGTAATCTGAAAAAAATTCCGAGTCACGATACATTAAGCAAATTTGAAAAAATATTTTCCTACAAATTTATAGAAATATTTGAATTTCTAGACGATGTTCTAGAAAACTGCAAAGTTTTCGAAAATGATGATATGAGTTTTGATGGAACAGATATTCCTGTTCCATTCAAAAATAAACAATCTGCGCATCGTTATCATTTTGGAGCTAAAAGCAACAAAAAGAAATTTCACGGATTCTAGCTAATGATAGCAGCGTCGGTAAAGTATCAGGTTCCAAGAAGATTTCTGGTAGGCTACGCAAGAGAAGGACAGATAAATCTTGCAAAAAGAATTTTTTCAGAAAAACAAATTGATAATAGCAAAAGAAATATTTTTATTATCATGGATGGAATTTTTGACTTTGCGGAAATGCATGAAATAATAATTTGCATACAACAAAAAATTCCGTTGGTTGGATACAATAAAAGACGTTCAGGAATATCCGAACGAGCAAATTTACCGTCGGAGGATTGGCATTTCAAAATCAATCCCGTTTACAAAAACAACAAATTTGTTGAAGAAGAATTCAAAAGAAGAACAAGCATTGAAAGAGTCAATAGTTATTCAAAAATTTATACGTCTATTTGTTTAATACAAAACAAAATTAAGAAAAGTCACACAATAAAAAAAACAACTGTAGAAAACATAATTGTTTTCTCATTTATACTTGAACAAATGAAAATTTTATCAAAAATTCATACAAAACAAGTTCAACAAACGCTGACCAACTATGACCATTGAATTTGTCAATTGCCTCCTAATTCATTAGGAATATTCATCATTATAGAGTGATTACCTGATTATCTTTCGTTTTAGAATCTGATAAAAAACTTAACTTATGGTTCTTTTTTGACATGGATAGTCTGTGTCGGATATGCAAATTCAATGCCTGCTTTCTCGAATCTTTCTTTGATGGCTAGATTGATCTCTGTCCTTACATTGCTGAATCCTGCATTAGGAGGAAAAGAATACATGACATTGATTATCAATGATGAATCTGCAAAATCGCTGAATCCTACAACATAATTTGCATTCGGATCGTTCTTTATTACAGCAGGATTCTCTTCAAATACATCTTTTATTATCTGTATTGCCTGTTTGATCTTTTCAGAACTTGTATTATAGACAAGACCTAGTTTAAACTTTACTCTGATAGCATGATCTTTATTTTCTCTGCTCCTATTCTCAACTGCAGTAGCTGCTATCACAGAATTAGGTATGTGAACAAATGTATCATCAGGACTTTTTATTGTGGTTGACCTCATGCCGATCTGCGTGACATATCCCTCAAATCTGTCATCAATCCTTACTCTGTCTCCAATATGGAATGGTTTGTCTGTAATGATTGCGATTCCACCAAATAGGTTTGTTAGCAATGGCTGAGCAGCTAATGCAAAAGCCAAACCACCAATGCCTAGGCCGGCGACTAATGATGTGACATCATAGCCTAGTCTGCTGATTAAAAATATTGCACCGATAACAATAACTAATACTTTCACAAATGTCCTTGCAAAAGGCAGTACTTGATCATCTAAAGTACTCTCTGATTTGCCTACTAATGGCTTTAGATAGTGTTCAATGACAGCGTCAACAAACCTTATAATCAACCAGATAATGTTCAATACTATCAGTATCTCAATAATCCTATTATATATCTGGCCCCCTCTTTCTGTAAATGTCAATATGAATCCGGCATAATAGAATCCTGCAATGAACAATGCAAAGATAAATGGCCTTTCAATAATGCTCACAAGGATATCATCAACAACTGTCTTTGTTTTCTTAGTTATCTTCTTAATTATCTTAATTATAAACATAGAAAATATTTTGCCTACACCTATAGATAATAGCAATACTGCAAGGTATATTATGTAGGTTTTTATTGAATTTCCCCAAATTAAATATTGTAAAAAACTCATAAATTTAAGCAATAACAGATTATTTATAAAATTTTTGTAACTATCATAAAGAAATTATTAATTATTCTCATAATTCGCTAATTTTCTTCAGATTCTTTCTGCTGAAAATTAGGCTTATTATATTCAAGATATTGTTTAAGCTCTTTTCTTGTTATGAATTGCTGAGGATTCCACATAGTAAGATACTTTTCGATGACTTTTACATCATTCTTTTTGGCTGTATTGCCAAGCTCCTCACCAAACATCAATACCTTATCAGAGAAATCATTGACCTGTTTCTTGATCTGCATAGAGTCATCATTCAATATTTTCAGATCTTTGCCAAAAGCCCTTTCAGACTCGATAAGGTTCTGATCAGTAAGCTGAAGCTTTTTCCTTAAATTAGCATATCTTTCCTCTAAAGTCCTTAATCTTCTGTCTAGATCAGCTATTATTGAAGCCATCTGTGTCATTTCAGGCTGTTCTCTTGAATCATTGCTTTCCTGACTATAGACCTGTTGCTCAACAGAATTCTGTGGCATGCTAGACATTTCAGGAGGCATGCCTGGAGGCATGTTTGAAGGCATTCCCATTGGTTCATTTACCATTCTTCATGCCAGTATCAACAGATATATAAATGTTATTCTAAATTTTTTTTTATGCCAGCTAGCGAACAATAATATACATGATCTAAATAAAATAACTTGAGATAACATCTGATGAATGGACTATGTGAGCCTGGCGTAAAAATCTGGCAAAGTGAGAATTTCAACAGAGCCCCTTAGAAGTAGAGTGTGTTGAAAGTTGCTAAATGCTTATTCGCTCATACAGTATTAGTTTCAATCTGGAGTGTAAATTGCTTCGGGACTGTCTTATTAAACGAACGTTAATTTGGCATGTAAAAAATTCCCCCATGTCCAGACTTTTGTCGTTTGTTTTTCTATAATTGCTGGTGTTAGTCTTTTTTCTAATTCGTGCATGAAATTCCAGTAAAACTGGAATAATGCGAGAGCATTATTCAACGCGAATTTCTCTTTTGCATGACATTTTGTTTTTCTTACTAACCGTGATACATTTTCTCTTAGTATGCTGTTAAATGATTCGCTCGTATTAGTGTTTATGTCGTCGATATTTGGATTTCCAAATATTTTTCTTTTGATTGCAGGAATTATTTTTACTCCGTTTTTACTTTTGACTTTTTGTCCATAACACAAGCAATCTTTATTATAATATTCTGGAAGAACTGTCGCATAATCATCATTTCCATCTGAGAATATTTCTAACTTATGCTTATAATCTGGTTGTTTAACAAGATCTTCAAACTTGTTAAATATAAGTCTTAATAAGTTCTGATCCCAATTACCGACGCTAAATGCTGTAAAAAAGAACGAAATTCTTTTTATGCATGTTGCAATTGCTGTCTGGCTTGGTTTAGGGAACTGATCTGTTTCTGACTTAAGTTTTTTTTGTTTTTTTTAACAAAAGTCAAAATCTCGTCGACTTCATAAGCTTTTAAGTCCAAATCATGCACTAAATAATTAGTCATTTGCATTGTATGATTTGCTAAATCTTCAAGAAGATTGCAAATAGTATTTCGATTAACATGCAGGGCTCGGCCAGTTGCACGAATACCTTTTTTCTGCACGAGTTCTTTACATATTTCTTTTATTTTTCTTTCGCTTAATTTCTTTTGATACAAAGGCGTGCCTTTTGTTTCGGCGAAACTTTTATTGCAGTGTTTGCAAAGAAATCTTTGATGTCCTGCATAATTCTTACCTTGTTTGGTAATGTCTTTTCCTGTTTCTTTTCTATAAAAAGAACAGTTGTTGTTTTGACAAACAGCTTTGTTATGTGTTTTTGGTCTTGCCATAAGAGATGCACCTCTTATAGCAATAAAACACAACTAATATATTAACGTTTCTATTCTAAGACAGTCCCATCGCTTCAAAACGAAACATTTAAATATAAGGAGTGTTACTCTATAGTAATAACATTACTGTTGGAGGTAAAAAATGAATAAATTAAAGAAAATCGTGTTATACTCTATCTTTGCAGGAGCATTTGCAGTCGGAGGTTTCTTAGTAGGCAGAAATTCAACTTCTGAAGAAGCCAAACCAACTTTAGTCAACATACTAACAAAGAAAAATATTGAGAATGGAACATATTCAATAGATCAAGTTGAAATATTCGGACCTGGCGGAGCTAGCGAAAAAGTTGCTTTCTATTCTAATAAGTGTGCCAATAAATTCATAGAAGGCTATGATGCAATGAAAAATCAATTTAAGAGCATGTATTTCTATATTAATGATGTGAATTATGTGCCAGAGAATGATGTATTAATAGAAGCAGGTCTTGATACACTTATTAAACTACCTAACGGATATATTAAAGGTCCAAAAAATTAAATAAGTAATTTTTTATTTTTTTTATCATGTCCTAGATTTCTCATAAATATTTCACTAACTATTTAAAGAATATTTTACTCCCTTATGTTATGGCGATTTATCTTGTCGATACGTGTGTTTGGAGAGATTTTTACGAGGATAGAACAAGTAAGTCAGGCAATCCTATAGGAACTTACGCAACAGATTTCTTTATGAAAATAATGAGGAGGAAAGATAAAGTCCTATTTTCAGAGGGATTAGCGAGAGAATTAAGCATAGATTACAATCAGAAAGATATTGATGATATGTTGAATATTCTTATGAAGTGCAATGTTTTAGCTAAGATAGATATACAGAAGGCAGAGTTTCTCGAAGCAAAACAGTTATCTGAAGAAAGAAACCTTCCATTCATAGACTGCTTAAATGCTATACAAGCAAGAAATCATAAAGCCATACTTGTTACAAGAGATGAACATTATTTTAAGAATCTGAAAGATATAATAATAGCTGTTAAGCCTGAAGATGTTAAGTAAATTTTTTTTCAAAATCTTTCATAAATTCCTTGCTTATTTTCTCTTTAGTCTTCTTATTATCCGCATCACTTGTCTTGGATGCAGATTTTCCCTTGAATTTAAGGAATTCATTCATTAATTCATCCTTAGAAAGCTCTGCGAGTTTATCTCTAACTGCTTCTCTGATGAATTCTGTTCTTGAATTAAAATTATGTATTTCTATGCTATTATCTATTCTTTTTAGTACGTCTTCCTGAAATTTTATGCTCACACTTTCCATGGTAATCTATTGTATTACATTGTAGTTTTTAAATTTAACGGTTTTTTGCCCTAATTCTCTTGCTCACGCTAGAACTTTGCCATCGAATATTATATTCAAGGTTCGCTGGATGGTGATGTCACATAGACTTACTTTAGCCTCTTAAGCCATAAAATTTATATATCGTTATCCTAATTTATTGTCTAGGAGAGGTGTTTATGCTTTTTAACAATCAGGGAATTTCTTATGACATAAGTCATGAAGGCGAAGAAACCATACTTAGATTAGACTATGAGAATGCTATGGAAGTGCCTTCATTGGAGGATTCTGAGAATTGCATGTCAGATACTGTTGATAAGTTAGTATCCAATAGAAATGTTACAAAGATTGTTTTCAGCCAAAAAAGGGATTATGAATATGAATTCAACCAGACCAGATTATTAGTAGAGATAGCAAGAGCCTATGCCCATCTTATCAAGCAAAAAGCTCTTTTTAATTATGAAAGCCTATCATTGCATCAAAGCAATCCTGTAATAACAAAAATGGCTTCTGAAAAATATGCAGAGCTTCAAAATATAATATTCAATAAACTCAAAAGAGATCCTCTAGGAACATATATGGAGTTAAGAAGGATCATTAGAAAAGAAAAGATAGAGGTTGACAAATCATTGGACAATGCATATTCAAATATGCTTGAAAGATATGTACAAGTATTAAGCTACATAATAAAACTTCTTGAGGAGACAAAACTTATCAGTTTGTCAAAAAACATCGCATCAGGAATGGAGATAGGAGACAGATCAATATACAGGAGAATATTCACTCCAAACATCAAGCCTGATTTTATGTTCACAAAATATATGGCTGCTTATCCAAAGAATGCAGAAGAGATAGATAGCTATACAGCAAAAGGATCAGAAGTAATAGTCTTTAAATTAAAGCATAATGTGCAGAATCTTTATCATATAACACCTCCAGAATTCAGATTAGAAGAGGAAAAATATGAAATATTGGATCTTGCAAGAAAAATCATGTCAGAGCATAAGCCTGAGAAGCAGGAATTTGTTGATCCTGCAAGAATGAGAGAGGTATTTATTGCTGTAGGAAGAGATTTGATTGAAGAGCTTGCAGAATATAAGAATGTAAAATTAAAAAATGCTGAAGTTGAAGAGCTGGCAAGAATCCTTGTAAGATATACAGTCGGATTTGGAATTGTGGAGGCATTGCTTGAAGATGAAAAGATCCAGGATATAACAATCAACAGTCCTTTAGGGAATATTCCTGCATTTATCGTGCATCAGGATTATGATTATTGCAGGACAAATCTTGTTCCAACACTTAGGGATGCAGAATCCTGGGCATCAAAATTAAGAATGCTTTCTGGAAGGCCATTGGATGAAGCAAATCCTGTTCTTGATACAGAAATATTGATTCCTGGAACTGCAAATGCAAGAGTCGGTGTAATAGGCCAGCCATTGAATCCTACAGGATTAGCATATGCATTCAGGAGGCATAGAGATAAACCATGGACATTCGGATTATTTATTCAAAACAGGATGATGAATGCTCAGGCAGCAGGATTGCTAAGTTTTTTCATTGATGGTGCAAGGACAATGCTTGTTGCCGGTACAAGGAGTGCTGGAAAAAGCTCATTGCTTGGATCAATAATGGTTGAGGTAATGAGAAAATACAGGATCATATCAATTGAAGATACTCTTGAGTTGCCAGGAGTAAGCTTAAGAAAATTAGGATATAATATACAGCAGATGAAAGTCAGCTCTGCATTATCAAAAAACTCGAGTGAAGTATCAGCAGAAGAAGGAATAAGGACAACATTAAGAATGGGCGATTCATGTTTGTTTGTTGGAGAAGTGAGAAGTACAGAGGCAAAATCATTATATGAAGCAATGAGAGTAGGAGCATTAGCAAATGTTGTTGCAGGAACAATACATGGAGACAGCCCATATGGCGTGTATGACAGGGTTGTCAATGACTTAGGAGTTCCAAAGACTAGCTTCAAGGCAACTGATCTTATTGTTGTAGCAAATCCTATAAGGTCAGCAGATGGATTGCATAGATGGAGACGTATAACTCAAATAACAGAGGTCAGGAAACTATGGGAAAATGATCCAATACAGGAAAAAGGATTTGTTGATCTAATGAAATATAACAGCAAATCAGATCAATTAGAGATTTCAGAGGATCTGATGAATCAGGACAGTGATGTAATTAAATCTATTGCTGAAAATGTCAAGGAATGGGCCGGCAATTGGGATGCTGTATGGGAAAATATAATGCTAAGGGCAAAAAATTACCAGACATTGGTTGATGTCTCAAAAAAACTTAATAATCCTGAATTGTTAGAGGCAAGATTTGCAGTTGAGGCTAATGATCAATTCCATAAGATATCAGATAAAATAAAGGAAGAAACAGGAAGCTATGACAGCAAGAGGATATTTTTTGAATGGAATGATTGGCTTAAGAGAGAGGCAAAGGCCTTAAAATCAGGCAAATAAAATAAATATGTTTTATTGATACGCCAGAAATACCACTCATCTATGATGAGCGGATAAGCAAGACTTATCCTTGTATTATATCATAGATTGGTGTTTCTGATCGTGATCAAGAACAAGCATGATTGCCATGCAATCATGCCACTGGTCCGATGAAAATGAAGACATTTTCAGCGTGCCAAAATCTGTGATTTTGTGCATTTGACCGGTGGTTCTTGACATATTATTGGCATATTTAAAAAAAGAGGTGCAGTGATTGGCAGATTCTAATTTTACTGATTTTGAAAAAAAATACAAGGATAGGATAAAAAAAGAGTTTGAAAACTACAAGAATAAATCAGAGATCTCCACACAATCAAGGCAGTATCAGGAATTCAAGAAACAATACATGCCAAGAAATCTTTCTCTTTATGAGAAATTATGCAATATCTCAGAGAAGATATTTAAGATAACTCCTGATCCAAAAGAGGCAAAAGAACAGCAGGAATACATTGACATATGTCATCTTGATGTTACTCCGAGTGGTGTTAAGAGTTTTTCATTTCTAGGGCCTTTAGTATTTATCTTGATAGTTGCAATATTAAGCTTGGCTGGCCCTATGATTCTTGATCCGGGAGCTGATACAAAATCAGGTATGTTCTTTATTATTTTTTCAGTGGTTTTCGGATTGGTCATGATAATTCCATTAGGAAAGCTTCCTGAATTTATTGCAAACAACTGGAGGATTTCTGTCAGTAATCAGATGGTGCTGTCAATATTCTATATAGTAACATACATGAGGCATACAAGCAATCTTGAGCATGCAATTGATTTTGCTGCAGAACATCTTCCACCACCATTAAGTCTTGACTTAAAAAAAGTTATTTGGAATGTAGAGACACAAAAATACAGCAGCATCAAGGAATCATTGGATATGTATCTTGAATCCTGGAAGAAATGGAATATTGAATATGTTGAAAGCATGCATCTGATTGAATCTTCTCTGTATGAGAATTCTGAATCAAGAAGGCTTGATAGTTTGGAAAAATCATTGAGGTTAATGCTTGATGAGACTTATGAGAAGATGTTGCATTATGCGCATAATCTCCAGAGTCCATTGACAATGCTTAACATGCTTGGAATTGTTCTGCCTATACTTGGATTAGTCATACTTCCATTGGTTGTCAGTTTCATGGAGGAAGTGAAATGGTATCATTTGATGGCACTGTATAATCTTGCATTGCCTATAGGTGTTTATTATCTTGGAAGAGTTGTTTTGAGCATAAGGCCGACTGGATATGGAGAGACTGATATTTCTGAAGTAAATCCGAAGATGAAAAAATATAGGAATGTCTTATTCAAAGTAGGAAATTCAGAGCTTTCTATGAATCCCTTTTATTTTTCATTTGCAGTATTTGCTATCATGTTTCTTATCGGTATAAGTCCTATACTCCTTCATTATCTGCTTCCTCCTGGATTTGATATAGTCATATATGGTTCAGGAAGTGAAACTGGTATGAGATTCATCGATAATTATCAGGTTCCTGAAGGAAAGTTTTATTTTTTAGGATATAGAGATGTTGATGGAGACATCATCGGTCCTTTCGGATTAGGAGCTGCTATATTAAGTCTTTTGATTCCATTAAGTTTTGGATTTTCTATTGGACTGTATTATAAGCTTAGATCTAGGAATGTCATGAAGATAAGGGATGAATCAAAAAAGCTTGAGAAGGAGTTTGCAGCAGCATTATTTCAGCTTGGCAATAGGATAGGTGATGGATTGCCTGTTGAGATTGCATTCAGCAAGGTTGCAGAGGTAACTTCAGGGACAACCTCTGGAAGATTTTTTGAATTAGTGAGCTTGAATATTACAAAACTTGGCATGAATGTTGAGGCAGCAATTTTTGATCCAAAACATGGAGCATTAGCTTATTATCCTTCTAATTTAATCGAGAGTTCAATGAAAGTTCTTGTTCAGTCAAGCAAAAAAGGTCCATTGGTTGCAAGCCAGGCAATCATCAATGTCTCTGAATACATTAAGCAGATTCATAGAGTTGATGAAAGGCTTAAGGATTTAATGGCAGATACAATAAGCAGTTTAAATTCCCAAATATCTTTCTTGACACCGTCAATAGCTGGAATTGTTATTGGAATTACTTCAATGATAACAACAATACTTGGCAATTTGAAGGATCAGATGGCTGCGCTTGGCAGCAATACAGATACAGGAAGCTTAGGAGGTGCAGGAATAGGCGGAAGTTTAAGCAATCTAGATTTCTTTGGATTAGGTATCCCGACATTTTATTTCCAAGTAATTGTGGGATTATATGTTGTGCAGATAATCTATATTATGACAATAATTGTGAATGGAATCAAGAATGGTGCAGATCCATTAGGTGAGAGGCATCTTCTTGGTCAGAATCTCATCACAAGCACCACTCTTTATTGCATAATAAGTCTTGTTGTCATGCTGATATTCAATATTGTTGCAGGAATGGTCCTTGGAAATCTCGTTACTGTGACAGGAACAACTTAATCTTTAATGTGTTTATACGTCAGAAATACCACTCATCTATGATGAGCGGATAAGCTATTCTTATCCTTCTGATATACATGGACTGGTATTTTTGATCGTGATCAAGAACAAGCTTGATTGCTAGCAATCATGCCACCGGTCCGATGAAAATGAAGACATTTTCAG